>JANNCQ010000001.1:0-21855 GCA_031386685.1 Candidatus Altimarinota bacterium
CTCTCCACTTAAAAGAGTGTGAATGGAGATATACCAAAGAAACAGTTGAACTTGAAAAAGAACTCATTAGAATGATTAAAACTTTTTATAAAAAAGCCTAGAAAATCTTAATTTTATTAAAATCTTCTAGGCAAGAGCCTACTATATTGTATGTTACCAGGAAATATACCAGATCCAATTCAGGTAAATAGTGGTTTGCAAGAAATACGTATTGCTCTGAGGGATCGGACTAATGCTAAACGTTTAGCAGCATGACTTCCTGCTATTCAGGTAGTAGAATCAGCGGTAAATACTATTGTGGACGCTCAAGCTCTCCCTACCGGAAGTATATGACCAAAAAATTGATGAGCACATCCAGATATGTGACAGATTCAGTGATGATGAGACTGAGAAGAAGCGCTTGTTTCAGAAGAGGTACTAGTATGATGAATCACTCCGCCTTTACCCGTAGTTCCAAGTGAATGAGGCGAAAGTTGAAGATGACTTTCTATACATGAGTGACCTGATATCGAATTAGAAGAAGATGGTGTTCTTTGATTATTGAGGGTTGATCATCTCCAAAGTGAATTCCTTCTTCGTAGACCGAGTAATAAGAATGTACAGAGAATAGATAGAAATCTATTGAGGAAAGTTTGAGGTTCAAAATGGAAGGATTCAACTCGTATAGGAGTAAATGGAGTGGGCATATCGATGATGCTCTATTTTAGAGGATTTTTTCATGATATAAATTTTCATAATGATAAGAGCTATCTGCTTTTTAAAAATTCAAATGGGGAATATTATCTGACATCAGGAAACTATAAAGAACAAAAAAAATTGAAACTCTATCCTATAGATATACTCCCAGATACTCCGCAAGAATGATCGCTATCCTGAAAAAGAAAGCCCTATAAAATACGAGGGGGCATGATGGTAGGCATAAATGATATAAGTGAATATGTTTAAAAATTAGGGTGAGAGAATATTTGGTTTTCTTTTATTTTTTCATATAGTACGATACATATATTATCATATACTTTTATGGAACAAATATCTCGCGAAGACTTTACCGATAAGGTCCAAGAATATATCAAACGCATTAATCAAATCGCTGAGGAGCAGGGGTATTCGGTGATGATGGCGTACTATATCTGAGGTTCAGAATCGGATGAATCAGATGATGACTTCATCATCGACTGGCGGAATATGAGCCTCAATGATAACCTCTATGCGCTTAATCGCTGGAGCCAAGATATCATGAATAACTTCGATGAAAATGCCGAACAAGAATGAGAAGATCGATGGGGGAAGGGGATGCCGGATTTCACGGGAGGGAAAACATTCTAATATATATAAATTGCCTCTATGCAATTGACTTAATATCTATTTTAGATATATTACATATTAATGTGAAATGACGGACTCAATAATATTCATAAACTTGCTATAAGTGAGGCTCTCTGTAGCGTGAGAGAGACAGTATTATGACTCTCGAGTATACAAAATACGACTCGTCAGCATGCGTATACTATCGTGGTCAGTGCTCTACAGCAGATAGATTGACTCAGTGAAGTTCATCTATCTGCTGTTCCGAGATTTTTCATGGAAGGAGGAGATCTTCTCACGGCGCTTGGGTATGTACGAGAAGGCATCCGTACCGGAGCTTCTGTAGATGCTTTATTCCTCTCATGACTCGTACAGAAAGCATGTCAGAGATATATCATCCCACGCCAAAAATGAAAAGAGAGTGGTCCCCAAGGAGAAGAACATATCGAATCATATCGAGAGTCTGTCCGTGCCTTGCTTACATGAATCATAGGAGATCTCCCCACAGCTACTCCATCATACTTTCCTCTTGCAGCATATGTCGCATGCCATGTCGATGCTGATGTCGGTAAGACCATCGACCTCTTGGTTCAAGCTATACGTATGAATCCCAAAGATCCCACGAACTATCTCCGTCTTGGGCAGGTCTATCATAATACAAAAGACCTGACAGAGGCATATCGAATATTTGGAATATGACTCCAAAATACGGGAGATTCTCGATTATTCGAGGTAATCATTGAGCTCTCTTCTCAGTATTTTGGTGATGCTTGGGCAAAAGCATTCTATGCTCGCAATAAGCCAGATAACTATATCCGACCATATTCATATGTTCGGGGAGTATATAAGTATGGAGATCCTCAGGATGATCTGCGTTATTCGGTACTTGTTGCTATAGAAAAAGAAAGTCTTGTAGAGACATTCCCTCGCTATACAAAAAGTGCCCTTACTGTCATGGATAGACAAATCGATCGACTTCTAGCCCTTCTTGGATATGATAGATGATCGACTTTCACTGATATCCTTCGTAAAGATACGGAGAATAGCGAAGAGCTTATGGAGTGTTTTGAGACAGAGATATTTTATCTCACGAGTTTTCGTCATCTGAATCTCTATCTAAAAATCCTCAATCAATATACCAAAACTAAAAAATGACAGATTCGCCTCGGGGAATACTTCTCTGAACATAGGCTCAGTGGCATCATGAATGAACTCGATGAAAGTGCCAAAGTATCTATAGTTCATCCTGAAGATGGTACCCCGGTACTTCAGGCTGATGTATCGTGAGGATGAACACTCAAAGAGAGTCTTGCTGCACGAATCTCATTTATCATGATTCATACGAGCCAGCATACATCGGATACAGGAACTTTTCTCTGAGATAGCCATATCTCCCATACAGGGTATACCGAAGAAATGCTCCTTATGAAAGAGATATCTACTCGGTATATCTGACCTTCGATGGTCGGCGGTTGGGAGCACTTTGAGAGGAGAAGAATCGACGAAGAAATAAGTATGATGCATCTCTGACCAAGAACATCAGATGAGTATTATGCATTCGTAGAAGATATCGATGATGAATACGGTATCACAGTGAGACGCTATCTTGCACATGCTGCTCGGACGGATAAGTATACATGATGATCACTCCCACCCCTTTGTGCTGATGGAGGCCATTTTCTCTATTTTTTCATTGCCGAGCGTCTCATAGCAAGAAAGAAGGAGCTCTTCGAAGAAGAGCTCCCCCGCATACTCGAAAGACTCGATACTACTGATATCACTCTCGTCATTACACTCGCAGAGATCCTTATGGTGCATAGCTACTACCAAGAAGCTATAGAGCTCTTATGTCGGTGCCAATGAGTACTCGATGATATCACTGCACTGAAGGCTTTGGTAACATCGCTCACAAAATATAGCTGATCAGAGGAAGAAACAGAAAAATTATACATTCATGTAGATGAAACTATCTCGATGGATCAGGGTAAGGCATCACTACTCGACTATGTATACAGCCTATACCAAAAGATAAATGCTTCTGTCACTCGAAAAATACAACAAGAAGCTTTGATACAAGATAGAGAAATTATAGTCTCAGAAGAGAGACTCGATGAAGTAGAAATGCTTGGTATGCTTGAGTATATGAGTGGAGTACTCCTTGAGGGTATCGACGATAAAGCTAGAAATAGATTTTTCGAGGCAGCTATATCTCATGGGTCTGCAGAAGCAATCATACGACGATCTCTCGATGATAGAGAAAATGGAGAAGACAAAGAAAATATCCTTGAATGATTAATAGGGCATTTCCCTCATACAGAGTATCCTCTGCGTAGAGAATTTCTTGGGTGGATAGTCGATCTTGCTTGAGAGACGGGGCAAGCAGAGAGAGCGACTCAATTTATCCGGATTGCTCGGAGCGAAGGGATAGATATATTTTCTTTAATGGCGGGAGAATTCTGGTGAAGCCGAGAGAAAAGAAGTCTCTTTTATACACTCCACATTCGCGAAGGATTCGAGACCAATCCTTGAGATAATGCGCTCGACTACCTAAGACAAGGTATCGAAATAGATATGCTGGATGGTACACTCCCATTTCTTACGCGCATCTCTGCAGCCTTTGTCCAGACTCAGATATCTCCAAGTGAGACACTATGATATATCCCTGGATATCTTCACTATTGGGATTTCCTTGTAAAACAACTCTTACTCAATCCTACAGATCCTGTAATAATGCAGGAATGTGCAGGATTCTTATCCGATATACATCCAGATTTTGATCCTGACGAAGTCTCGAAATGAAGTCTTCTCTGAGTGTCAGCACTCCAGTTTCAAGCGATGAAAATATATATTTTGATACAAAATACTTTCGAGCAAGAATCAAAAAAGTGAGCATCAAAAGAAGATCTTCGAGAGATTCTGGAGCTTTTTTGCTCTTTCATAAAAAAAACCCTCTTACTTATAGCATATATACCTGATTTCCGATCCATCACCCATACAGATATGATCGATCAGGAACTAGTAGATATTCCTGATCGGACTATTATTTGCGCAGGAGTAATCCCGAACAAAAAACCACGGACTCTATCAGTCCCAGATTTTTGGAAACAAGAATATGCCCGTATCTCTGCTGATATAGCATCGCTCGATCATCCTGGATCAGACAGAGCAGATATCCTCTCTGCCCCAAAGCAGTGAAGGAGTTATTCCTATGTATATCCTTATATCTCCACTCTCCAATAAAAACCCTATGTGAAAATCCCCATGACATATACATGAAGCAGAAGATCAATCAGATAGTGCCGAGAGCACTCTTTCATCTCTGATAGATCAACTCTGATTTGATAATCACGATGAACGATCACAAGCTGCGATCTCTATCCTTGAGCTCTCCCCTGGGAAAACACCAAATGAAATAGCGCAAATAATATATCATTCCAAAAGGGAGTCTACTTTAGAGATTTTTGGTTGGATTGGATACTGTATGGATCATTCTCTCGATATATCTATTGATTGGATCGAAGCGGTATGTATCGAGATGATGAAGCACTATAGTCAAAGTGTAGCGATCATCCTGCATGGAGGTGATTCGGAGAGAGTAGAAGATAAAAAATCTGCTCTAGCTGATATCCGAGGCCGGATGAAGGAATTAGTATACGTACTCACGCAGAAAAAAAATGAAGAAGTGAAAAATTATGGCTACCTTATGACACTGAAGCTTCTTGATGTTTTCGAGGAAGATATCAGTAGGATTCAAGCATTTTATAATATGTGTCCGCCTCTGGTTCAACTGAGTGTCGATGTACTAGAAATACTCGCTGATGGATATGAAAGATCAAATGATTACCCTCGTGCCTATGAGATATATCATACACTGCAAGTACGTACGGGTGAAGCGTGTTATCTCTGATCTCAGATATCACTTCTTTATAAAATGGGAAGAGTCGATGAAGCAAGATCACTCTATGCATTTGGGTCATCTGCAGGAATCCATGGAAATATACTCTTTCCAGAGTTCTTCTATCGGTGAACGATAGAAAGAGATAGAGAACTCCGCGAAATATATAAAATATTCTTACCACTGTATAAAGGAGATCGTATTGATGATATGACAAAAAAGTTTATGATAGTCGCTTCAGAATATGTCAGAAAGCGACTATCTGTTCTAGAGGAGATATTTTCTAAAGCAGAGAAAAAGAATAATGATATTTATGATACAAATTTTGTTCGTCTTTGGGTTGAAAAATTATTCCTCCTCGAGGTAGCTGTATGAATGCTTGGATATACTGGTCCTTTTGGTCCTTTTCCAGAGTGAGTTGGTATGGAATATATATTGACTCTTCGAGATCTTTACTGAGAACACCAAGAAGTACCCAACCCTTCTATACTCGATCATTATTTCTCACTTCATAGTCAAGAGTGGATGGATAAAGTCCGTGATCTTCAAGGAGATAATACACAGGATCTGACTCAGAATGATCAGGAAGAAGGATGAAATGATGATAGAAATTTTGTCGCTGGAAATGAGAGTAATGACCCGAAAGATTTTTTCGTAACACAGAGGCTCGATAATATACTCGACTTTCTTCTTGATCGAGTTGAGAATGACCAAGGTGATAATCAGGAACTTCTTGATGAAATAATTGAATTTCAAAGCGAGCTCTCGGAACATTCTAAAGATATCCCAGCTATAGATATTTCTGATGTACGATTTGCGGGTGATCTCGTACGAAAATCTCTCAGCACCCTCTCAGTATCAGATAGGCAGCAGTATAATTCACTCGTAGAATATACCCGAGAACATTATTGACCGAGTATATTACAGTTTCTTTTCTTCCTTTCAGCGAATACCTCCCATTCTGATGAAATGTCCCTTCAGGGAATACAAAAAGATCCAAGACTTCTTCTTTTGAGTATTGTTATTACTCTTCTTTCTGTAGAGAATCCACCGCTTCCGAGAATTCGAGAATTTATCACTAATCCTATATTTGAAGCGCTTTGAGAAGGAGAGACGATATTTCTTTGTAGGATGCTCTATCGTGCAGGATTATTTCGTGAAGTTTGTTTGTTTCTTCTTGAAGATCGGGAGGCTTTTGGGTATGCAGAGTGTGTGGAGATATTTTTTCAGTCACTTTCATTCCTGGATAGAGTGACACAGGAGCAATTCTATGATTGAGCTCTAGATACTATAGATGAGCTTTTTGATTATAGAGACTTTTCTGATTTTCTTGAGGATATGCAAGTCGATCTTCCTGAGACAGAGCCACATGTACTCCATGCAAAAATGATCCTCGCTACTATGACCGATGATGAAACATCCCTTGAGAGAGAAACGCCTTCTTACTCTCTTGCCACAAAGCTCACTCCACATCAGGCAAGTATGAGATTTACGACTCTCAGGTGTATGGAAGTCTGAGAATGAGATCGTGAAAAATGGACTCGTGCTCTGATGGATATATATCCACTTCTGGATATTGATAAAAAACAAGCTCTTGAAGCGATTTTGACTTGGTTATTTTACCTTGGTTGGAAAGATGAGATAGAGCGATTTGTGGCCCTATGACAAAAAGACGGTCTTTCAATAGGCTACTGGAAGTATGCATATCTTCTCCTCTGAGATCAAGAACAGCAAAAAGAGTGAATAGATTCTATAGTGCACGATCCATTTCTTCATATAATTCCAGAACCATTTATCTGGTGGATAGATAATAACTTTCCTCATGAACTCGATCAACCAATTCATGGAAAGCATACTATAGTACAAAAATTCCAACTTTCTTATATAAGAGCATATTCATGATTTCGATGAAGAGATAAACTCGAAAGGATAGCCTCCCACTTTCACTCACTCAATAGTTATATCGCTCTCTATATGAATGGAAATCCAAGACTTGATGCTTCTTCTGTAGAAGCTATACTTGATCTCTTTGATGCTGTAGATTACGATATAGGAAAAGTATCAGATGGAAAGAATCCTTTTTCTGAGGATAGAGTAGCACCTCTTGAAAAGCTTGCTGACATATTAGTACGACATATCTGAGAGTTCAGAAGGTATCTGAGTCTTTCATGGGATGAAGAAGTAGATGGAGATATTATGAGCTCAGAGGCACGAAATTATTGTTTACAATTCATCAATTCACTTGAATCTATAGTAAGCTGATTTGATCCAAGCAGTCTCGAATATCTCAGACTTTCAGTTATACTATGACAGCTGAGAACTACATGATGGCTTCCATCTCATTCATGAGGGCAAAATGATGGACTCTGTGATGACTGGAGAGGATGAATACCTCAAGGTTTTTCCTAGAACTGCTCCCAAAATATCTGCTCTTTTTCTATCCCGAGATATTCGAGTTTCTCTCGTGCACTTTTTACCATTGCAGGGGATCAGCATATATAGAACTCTTCATATGAAGCTACAGACTCATGATTGATCCAGTCGGTCACATATCCGATCCTCGACTCATGCTCGGGACTTCTCATCGTAGTATCGAGCTCCCGAGAGTAGTACTGGATATATTTGAATATGGGAAAATCCTTTTTGAGTGATACTATCTCTTCTTCATAGAAGCTATCCTCGAACATCCGTACTCAGAAGATAAACCCGACCCTATGAAGAGGTAGTCTCGCTTCCTTTGCTCAGATGAGCTGACAGTAGAGAGGAGCAAATCCTGTCCCCGTACCGATAAAGCACTTACTCTTCGCAGTATGCTGAAGCGTGAAGTGTCCAAGAGGGATTATGCCATTCAAGACTGAACCTACTTCCGCATCACAGATGATCGGACTTCACTTTCCATCAGGGATACGCTTGATAACCAGAGTAAATCTACCCGACTGAAATGCAGCAAGTGAGTATGAGCGGTTGAGTCCTGGAGCAAGCTGGAACATGAGATATTGTCCAGGTTTGGGAGGTTCTCTGTGAAGATCTTCACAGGTATATACGAGCTCATATACATCGTGGGTCAGTTTTTTTTTGGATATGAGAGTGAAAGAGGCCTTCAGCATACGTATAAAATATCTAAGATTGGGAGAGAATCTCCGGGGAAGAGAAGAAAAATCTCCCTGATTATGGGGAGATTTCGGATTTTTTCAAGAGGGAATTAGGCGGCTTTTTGGAAAGATTCATCTACAATAGTAGTTCTACCAATAGGAAGATTGTCAGGTTTTGATATTCATGTAGGCTGATCTACAGAATAATGATTATCATTAGCTGCAGTAGTATTTCATTCACTTAAAATACCAGCGGTACCTTGTTTTGCGCCCATTAAAATATTCAAAAGCTTAGAGTTGGCTATGTTTTCTCACCCGAAATATGAACCAAGAGTTTCTACAGCTCAACGAACTGCTAGAGCTAATGGTGTTTCTCGGAATCAATGAGCTACAGCTTGTTGTGCAAGAGATGAGAAATTTGTTTGCTCTGGCATATAATAATATATATTACATTATTATAGCATATATTCTTTTTGTTGCAAATTATTCTTCGATGATCTCCTCTATTTTTCACTTTTTTGGTGAGAAATCATCACCCTTCTTACTCTTTCGGACTTCTTTCTCTATCTCTTTGAGAAGCTTATCATTTCCCTTGAGGAATATACGAGCATTATCTCGTCCTTGCCCGAGTTTCGTCTCTCAGTACGAGTAGAATGCTCCAGACTTCTTGATGATGCCACGATCAGATCCGATATCGAGTACTTCTCATGCACGAGAGATTCACTCATTGAAGAGGACATCGATCTCCACTTCACGGAAGGGAGGTGCTACCTTATTCTTCACGATTTTCACTTTGACACGATTTCCGAATGCTTCTTTATCGTCTCCTGTACCGGATTCGAGTTTTTCTTTTTTACGGATTTCGAGACGCTGAGAAGCATAGAATTTGAGTGCATTTCCTCCGGTCGTCGTCTCAGGATTCCCGAACATGACACCGATCTTCATACGGATTTGATTGATGAATATGACGGTAGTATTCGACTTTCAGATGACCCCTGTTACCTTACGGAGGGCTTGACTCATGAGGCGAGCTTGGAGTCCCATGAAGCTATCCCCCATGTTTCCTTCGATTTCGGCTTTTGGAGTGAGTGCAGCGACTGAGTCTACGACGATCAGATCGACGGCCCCAGATCGTACGAGTGCATCCACGATCTCGAGAGCTTGTTCACCATAGTCCGGCTGTGATACGATGAGATTATCGATATCGACACCGATATTGCGTGCATATGCTGGATCGAGCGCATGCTCAGCATCGACGAATGCTGCTGTACCTCCTGCTTTTTGGACTTCTGCGATGGCATGAAGAGTGAGTGTGGTCTTTCCTGAAGACTCGGGTCCATAGATCTCGATGATACGTCCTTTGGCGTAGCCACCACCGAGTGCTTCATCGAGGGCGATCGAACCAGAAGAGTTCATCTCGACATTCATGTGTTTGCGTTCACCGAGCTTCATCACAGATCCGGCACCGAACTGTTTCTCGATCATGGCGAGAGCAGCATTAAGAGCATCTTTTTTATTATCAGTCATAGGAAGGGAGATTAGGGTGTAAGTGTGAGGGTGTAGATGTATGTATGGGGTTCTCTGTTGAGTCTTTCGGAAGACCTAGAGTCAAAAGTATGAAGATACTTTCTGGAGGAGACTCCGCCTTTTTCTCGTCGTAGAGATACGAGCAGAAAAGAGATTATGGGCATGGTGGGTTCGAGAATGTCAGATGATAGATATCATAGGAGGGAAGGAATAAGTGAAGTAATTTTTTAAGAAAAGAGATCTCCTGGGAATGCCCGGACATAGATTCACTGGATCATGATATTTCCATCAGATTCATCGAGTATTATCGGTTTATGACGGGGGTTATCTGAGTGAGGTATGAGATATATGCAGGAGTCTACTTGTCGATATTCTTTGAGTGTTGCTTCATCATTGATGAGAGCGACGACGATCTTTCCATTCTCGGGTATATTCGTCTTGCGTATGAGGACGAGATCACCACTTTCTACTCATTTTTGATTCATCGAATCTCATTCGGCCCGGAGGAAGAAGTATTCGTCTCAAGGTGAGAGGAGCTTCGTCGATATGGGGATCTTCGTCTCTATATTCTCTTCTGCGAATATCGGCATGCCACAAGCGATCGCACCGATGAGAGGGATATTTCGGACTTCATAGCTATCGGTCGTATACTGGGGGGATATTTTGATGTTCTCGAGTGAGTCTCGGTAGAGCCATCATTTCTCCATAATCTGATCGAGCAGGACGGATATAGAACGGGGTGAGGCATATCCGAGTGCGCCCTGGAGTGCTCGGATCGTGAGCTTCTGTCCTTCAGAGAGGTATTCTCTGACTTTCTGGAAGAGGAGTTGTTCTTTTGAGGTGAGTTTTTCCATAGTTCAATTGGAGTGAGAAAATAGAGTTTACTCGAATTTTCGAGTGGAATGCAGAACTCAGAGACGGAATCTTATATTAGTGAATATTATTACATACAATGTATACAAAAGAGTATATATGTATACATTTTGAATGCAAATAAAAAACTCTCGACAAGAGAGTATTTAGTATTTAATATAGAGTGTTGAGAATAGAATTTTTATTTCCTCCATTCAAACTCATGCTTTCCGTAAGGAACTATTTCTACTTAATCAAAAATACTAAATTTCAAAACTTTGATCTTAAAGAATCGATGTCCATTTTCTTCATATTGCTCTTTGAGTTTTTCGGGTCCTATGCTGAATCTATCATGATACGTGGTATAGGCGGTATCTGATACTGATATATTTTCAAGCATTTCTATTATTCATTCGAAATAGACTCAAGCTACTTTTTCTCAGATTCAATGCTGTTTTACTATATTACCAGCAATTAAATGATTCTTCTGAGATTCGCTACTGTGCCTTCGGCTCGGACGAGACAGAAAATAGAAATTGAGATCATTATCATAACTATAGTGTACCTCAGTAATCCAAGGTTTATTTTCCACAGCAGTCGCTAAAGAAAGATGAATTACACTTTTCAAGTATTCACGTATTCTTTTTTCTACGAGGATAGTATGATTATTTTTTTCTTTCATAATGTTCCTTGAGTCACTCTACAGTCCCTATTGCTACCCTCTTCCCATGACATGTCGGGCATTCATAGAGGTATTCACGCATTTTTTTGCCGATCTTCTGAGTTTCGAGACGTATCGGATCGATGGCTTTCCAGCAATCTCGACAGAAAAATCCTATATCTCAGCGTTCTGGGTTAAAGTTGTTTTCTCTCTTTTTCCCGAAAGATGGCACGTTCACGAGATCTGTATAGGAAGTAGACATATTTTTTAGTATATCAATTTAACGTCAATTGCAAGAAACTTATATAGTATCTTCTCTAATATTCTTTTTGCTCTTTTTAAATCCTGGAATGATAAACTCTACTATGCTATTTCCAATTATTGCCAAAAGTAATCTTGATTTACTTCATTTAAATTTCTCTTCTGGTATTCTTGAAAATACCCTCGCAAGGAAAGCGTTATCATCTATTGGTGGGGTCGAATCATAGTCATTTCTCATATGAATTAAATTAAAAGATTGATTCGAAAAATCCTTTTTCTGCTTTTTTCCCACCTTGAAGTTCGAGAAGTGCGGCATAGAGCTTTTTCTCATCGCTTGAGAGCTTCGTCGGAATATCGATGACATAGTGGACTATCAGATCTCACCTTGCTCATTTCCGATCAAGTCGTGTGACTCATTCGTTTGCGAATTTATGAGTATCTGATCCTTGTGTACCATGCTTCACTTCGATATTTTTCTTACCTACGATAGGTATCTCGATGGTCTTCTCACATCCGAGAGCAGCTTCAGCAGGGGAGAGTCGTACATCATAGTGGAGGGTATGACCTTCTCGAAGGAGTCAGCCTTCTCGACTTGGCACCGTGAATGTGATATAGAGATCGCCATTTCCGTCTCCTCATCCATGACCTTCTCCTCGCATCTTCACACTCATGCCATCTTCTATCCCTCCAGGGATTTCGATATCTTTTTTTATCACACTGTCATTGTATTTTTTTCCATGACAAGTTCCACATTTTTCTGTGATCTTCTCTCCCGTTCCACTACATATCGGACATACTCGCTCTTGCTCCATCACACCGAAGACCGTCTGCATCCGCTCGCGGACTCGACCACTTCATCGACAGGTATCACAGGTCGACGTCTTTCCTCACTTTCCATGACAGGTATCACAGGGTGTTCGACGCTTAAACTCGACTTTACGAGTATTTCCACGTATCGCATCTTCGAGAGATATACTCATCTGGATCTCGATATCTTCTCCGATATCGGCTCGTTTGCGACCACCTCGACCACTTCATCCGAAAAATGAAGAAAATATATCACCCAAATCTGAAGCATCAAATCATCATCCGAATCCCCCAAAACCACCTCCCATCCCATCCGCATTTCCGAATTGGTCATAGTTAGATTTTTTCGTAGGATCAGACAGGACAGAATAGGCTTCGTTGAGTTTCTTGAATTCAGCTTCTTTGCTCTTATCTCCACCATGACGATCTGGGTGGACCTCCATAGCTTTTTTTCTATAGGCTTTTTTTATCTCATCGGCAGAGGCATTTTCATCGACTCAGAGGAGAGAATAGTATTCTTTGGACATAGGAAAATAAGAAAGAGTTGGAGACAGACACAAAAATAAACAGAAGACACATGAGAATTTCTATAAAGAGAATCCCATGTGTTTATGTGAGGTTTTTTAAACCAGAGATTATGCATGCTTCGTGATAGCAGCTTCGAGAGTCGCTATATCCTGCACACCGACGAACTTCTCTACAGGCTGACCATCCTTAAATATGATGATAGTCGGGATACTCATGATACGAAATTGACTCGGAGTATCAGGATTATTATCGACATCGTGTTTCATGATTTTGGCTTTCCCTTCGACTTTGCTCGTGAGCTCTTCGAGACGGGGAAGCATGATCTGGCATGGCCCACACCACTCAGCCCAGAAGTCGACGAGTGTGACTCAAGTCGCGATATTCGTAGCGAAATCCGCATCAGTAGAAATGATAGTAGACATAATAATTTTCTAATAAGAATTAATAACAAAAAAAGATAAGAAGATCATTTTTAAGATGATTATTGTATCAAAATCTTCGAAGAAAGCAAGGCGAGTTATGAGAATAATTCTCATTATTTAATGGGTATTTGAAAAAGAACTCAAAGATTTGTATGATAACTATTCACTCAAGTACCTTGCATAACATTAGTATAGTTATTTCGAACATGATTTACTCCCACACTCACTTTATAGTCATTTCATGTATATATTTCCTTTCATAAGTGATACATGCGAGTAGTAGTGGAACCTTTCGAGGAGGTTCTCTGAAGTTCGAGTCACACTACACCGAGTACAGTCCTCACATTTCATACTATTTCTTCTTGATATTTTATCACTTCTGGTCTTTCAACTCCTTCTCTAGCTTGCCCGAGAACTAATGGTGTAGTAACCATAAGGCATACTCCTATTATACCAGATGTTAGTGTAGTCATAAAAGAGAAATTGAAGAAAGTATCATGATACTGTCATCGGTATCAGTTTTTTCAAGTGTATATTTTATCTCATAGTTGTCAAGGTATTCATAGAGATTCTCCATCTTATCGCGAAATTTCTCTACATCATCGATTACGATGATTGCATCTGGAGTCATCTTCGGAAGAGCGAGCAGGAGATAGTCAAGATACTCGCGCTTCATCGCATCGATATAGACGAAGTCGAAATAGCTCTCCGCGAGAGATGGGATGACTTGCTTCGCATCTCAGTATAGAGCATGGATATTTTTTACCTTGCAGTTCTTGAAATGTTCGACGGCTTCGATATGAGCATTCCATGCGTATTCTATGGTCGTGATCGTACTTTCTGGAGAGATAGCTTGAGCAAATTGGAGTGCAGAATACCCATTTGCCGTACCGATTTCGAGGAGTCTTTTTGGGTTTCTTTCTCGAATCAGATTTTTGATAAACTCTGCATTTTGCTCCGAGATATTCGGGATTTTTCTCTCGAGAGAAGAGATTTTGAGAGTATGAAGATATTTCGAGATTTCCATATGGAAGAGAGTATCGATAATCGAACTCTTATCAAGAGATTTTTTGCATATTTATATAATTAAGTCAAATTAGATTTGACTTAATCCTACTAATTCGTATTAATACTTTACTATAAAAAATATATTCTATGAGTACGTGAAGCCTCGCCCTAAGTTCTCCTGATGATGCTATGTGAGATGGGAGTATCGTAGATATGTATGGAGCCCGGATATCAGGAGCAGATAGGCTAAGTATCGTAGAAACTATAACTGGCCTTCCTGCTGCATCGAAGCGAGGTGATTTCCTTCGGTCAGTCAGAGAAAACCCTATCACTATAGTTCTCGGACAGACAGGAAGTGGAAAGACGACCCAACTCCCGAAATACCTCCACCTCGAAAATCCAAGATCCCAAATCATCGTGACCCAACCCAGAGTCATTGCTGCCATGGAGAATGCTCGCCGAGTATCAATTGAGCTTTTGTCACAATATGGAGATCCCGCGTATTCACTCGGGTATTGAGTGGGATATCGAACTGGCAGATGATTGAGTTCGGAGAAGACATCACCCCTTTCTTTCCATACTGATGGACTCGAGCTCATGCGTCAGGCAGTTTCTGGGATTGTCCCTCAGTATCTCGTACTCGATGAAGTACACAATTTTGCTCTTTCTACAGAGGTGCTGGCTATGCTCAGGCGCCGAAGTAGGGATAAGGTAAAGCTCATTATCATGTCGGCAACCCTGGATCCAGAAATATTTCGGGAATACTATAGAGAAGTAGATGGTGATATTCCCCTCATCGAAATTCCCGGAAGGACCTATCCTGTAGATAAGGACCTCGATGCTACCGGGAACTATATGGAGCGCATAACCGACGAGTTTCGTGCGGGAAATAATATACTTTTTTATGTTGCAGGAAAGAAGGAGATAGCAACCCATATACAGAAATTCCGTGATATTTTTGGTGCAGATGCCCAAATATTTCCTCTTCATGCAGAGCTATCCCTCGCGGACAAAGATAAAGTCATGAAAAAAGATCCAGGAGATACTCGTCCTCGACTCATTATCGCGACGAATGTCGCAGAAGAAGCTATCACGATAGATTATCTCGATCTCGTCATCGACCTTGCGACGAATAAGGTCTCTCGCGTCAATAATCTGGGAGTCCCTGGGCTCTATACCGAGAATATATCGGATGCGAAAATAAGACAACGATCATGAAGAGTCGGAAGGACGCATCCTGGAAGATACTTTCGATTCAATGATACTCCATCTACTGCACTTCCTGACTATGACGAAACGCCCATCGAACGAGATATGATCGATCGATATATTCTGGTACTTCTTTCCCTATGAATCAATATTCTCGAGTTACTCGAGGAATCAGATGCTAGAGGAGAGAAGAGTCCATTTTTCCATGAGATCAATCGTATGCTTTTGAAGATCTCGCTCGCTCGACTCCAGAAGATATGAGCGCTCACTGAGGATCATGAACTTACGGTCATGGGTCATGATCTCCTTCGCTTCCCTCTGGATGTCTATCACTCTCGCATGCTCCATGAATCTATCGTGCGTGGGTGTTCTTGAGATATAGCCCTGATCGTTGCGATCTTAGAAAAAAAATGATTCCTCTCCAAAGAAGAAGGATGGAAAGAACTCAAAATCACAGAAAATCAAGAATCAGATCTTTTTGCTCAGGCTGAGCTCTTTAAATTCCTCACCGCGACGAGTCTGACGAAGAAACAGGAATGAGTACTCGTAAGAAATGGTATAATGATCGAAGAATTGTGTGACTTTGCCGATAGACGATGAACGAAAAAACTCTATGAAGTGGTCAATCTCGAGCCCCTCGGAATCAAGATGCAAAAAGTACAAGAGATAGATGAATGTCACACTGGTCTCCTTCGGAGATTCGAAACGCTCGGCATCGAGCCGACGACGAGTACGAACGTGAGAAACAAAAAAATCGCACTTGCGACAGGATCACTCCATGATGTCTACACATATAAGCCAGAGCTGCAATGATTCCAAAATGATGATCATGAGAAAGATACGGATACCCCTCCGGTATTTCGACAAGGAAATACATCTACGCTCATAATAAAGCCAGGAAAATATCTCGGACAACCATTTATTATCGGCTCTGATGACCAAGATGGACTGCGTATCCTTACGTATATTACTGCTGTAGATAGCTCTGTCATACGCGCTGCGACTACCGCCAGTACTACCTATGCCCATGAAAAATATCGAGTGGTTCAGAGAGGAAGAAGGTGAACTGCCGTAGGTTCTCACGATGAAGGACATATTTCCGTACTTTCCCATCGAGGAAGTACCACTTCTGGAGCGACTCCAGCTGAAGAGCGTAGTCGAGCTCGTACATCTAAGAAGGCTCCTCTCTGAGATACTGATCATAGTGTCCAGCCAGAATATACATATGACATTCTCGTAGAAGATTTTGATCAGACGGCTTATGATACGATTCCCGATGCGCAAAATGCATTCCTTCAAGATATCATACCGGTATTTCTCCTAGAAGAAAATCATGCGATTAAAAGCTATGTTCTCGGAAAGAGCCCAGAGTGGATCAATATATTTCGTACGCTACTTGGAAGATTTCTCCTTGAATGAGGACAATATTACCGTATACATTTTGACAAGATCAAGAAAACAGAACTCAGTTTTCGTGATGATACGGGTGTACTCCGAGATTTTCTCGACTCCAAGGATCCGACAATTCGATATTTTCGTATTCATGGAGAACTTCCTATCGTTCTCGCGCCTAGGGTCCGATGATCCGGGGGTATTGCAATCGGTGATGAAGGCGTGCCATCGAGAAGCATTATAGACGAAAAAATTGGCTTCAAAGAAGATCTTGGACAAAGACAGCAATACCGAGCGTGAGTCAACTTTACTGAGATTCAAGAGTTGACCCTCAGAAAATTCATTGCTCAAGTGGAGTGAATGGACACTCCTACTATAGGGGAAGAGCTCGCAGCATTTGCAGACCTCTATGCGGCATATGCGCGTATAGGAACTACAGAGAAATGAGCACTCAACGATATAGGAAAGGCTCTGAAGAAGATGCATAGCAAACAAAAGCTCCTACATAATGCTCAAAAAAAACTGTGAGTACTAGAGTGAATTTCTCAGAATCTTGCTTTTGCTACTGGAAAAACGAATGAATTCGATCTAGAAATACTCCAATGAGCCCCATCACAATATGCATTTTCCCAGCTTGACCCATCCTACATGACCCACTATACTGCGACCCTTCGTAGACTCCGCTCGGACGATAAGAGACAGGTAAGTCGTGCCAAGAATATGATAAAGACAAGGTATCTTCCGGCTGTAGCTCAGACGATCGAAGAACAGACTCAGAGTATCGCCCAGATGGAATCCCAAATTCACCTAGAGGATACTCCTCTTGCCAAGGATGTGTATGATGCGATGGAGAAAATAGTAAATCAACTCTTTGATAAGGACTATGCTCGTCTAAGAATTGTTCCAAAACTTCTGGAAACCACACGCATGGTCTTGCGGGATCAGCTCCAAGATAATGTATGATTGAGTGAGATTATTTTCCGTCTTTTGAATCAGACACATGCGGCTACCCATATGACGGGTATTAACCAACATGCAAAACAAGTAAAAAAATATCAGGACGCATTGGAAGTAGTAGATGCCTATGCTCAAGACGTCAAGGTTGCGGTAGATGATTCGGTTGATCCTGATTATATAAAAGCGCAGCGTGAGTGATTCCAGAGAGCTCTCGCGAAGCTGAAGGTCGAATACTGAGAGCTCATGAATAATCCACTTTATATCCTCTTTAAGAAGAATGCCGCCAAACCTCAGGCAGGGCTAAAAAAATAAAAAAATGAGTCTTATATGACTCATTTTTTCTTTTTCTCGATCCATTCTTCGATGTCTTCTCGTATTTCTGATATGAGAGCGACATCTCGAAGGTCGGCAAAGTGAAAATCAGGGACTCCAGATTGCCTCACTCCATAGACTTCACCCGGTCACCTCAGCTCGAGATCGATCTCTGCGAGCTCGAATCCATCACCCGTCTGCTCCATAGCTCGAAGTCGATCCGTCTTATACTCTTTGGTCGTGAAGAGATAGCAGTAGCTCTGATCCTGACCTCGCCCGACACGACCGCGGAATTGGTGGAGTTGCGAGAGTCCAAATCTCTCAGCTGCCTCGATACACATCACGGTGGCATTTGGATTATTCACGCCGACTTCCACGACAGAAGTCGAAGAGAGTATGTGGATCTTATTTTCATAGAATTCCTGCATGACTCGATCCTTCTCTTTGCCACTCATCTTTCCATGGATGAGTCCGATCGTGAGCTTCGGAAAAATACTCGAGAGCGTCACCTGCATCTCGACGGCACTCGCGACCTCGAGAGTCTCAGACTCTTCTACCAGCGGAGAAATCCAGTACACTTGACGTCACTGGTGGACTTCCTCTTCGATGAATCGGTACATCTCTATTCTTTGTTCTTCTTTGATGACTCGCGTATGGATCGGCTTACGACCGAGAGGATACTCATCGAGCACTGAGACATCCTGGTCTCAGTAGATCGTGAGCGCGAGTGTACGAGGGATTGGTGTTGCTGACATATTGAGTCTATGGGGGACGATCTTCGATCGACTACAGTACTCTTCGAGGATCTTCCGTTGCTCGACTCAGAATCGGTGTTGCTCATCGACCACGACGAATCCGAGATTCGCGAATTGTACAGAATCTTGGATGAGGGCATGAGTCCCGAATACGATATCCGTCTGTCCAGTTTTGAGTCTCTCTCTCGCGTCTTCTTTCATGCGTGGTGTGAGTGATCCGACGAGGATATCTGAGCGTATTCACCACTGCATGAGCCACACTTCATTGCCGGCGAAGTGCTGGCGAGCGAGTATCTCGGTCGGTGCCATGATGGCGACTTGGAGTCTCCGAAGTCCCCCTGAAAGGGGGGATAAAGGGGGGTTGCTCTGTATCCAAATTATGAGTCTCTCATAGGCTCACTCGATATTCTCTGAGATCTCGAGATTCGTAAATCGGATTTCTCGGATTCATTGCATTTCGAGAAATTTTTTTCTTTCCTCGTCATATCATGCCTGTCAGATATGTGTCTCACCATCTATCTCTATGACGAGCTGGAGCTCTGAGCTATAAAAATCGACTATATAATTTCAAATTGGTTTTTGTCTCCGAAAATGATATAGTCTAAAATAGTCCTGGTGAAGTACTTGATACCAAAACATTTTTTCAGGCTCATTCATTTCTTTTCGATTTTCCTTTGCATAAGATGTAAGTTCACGGTTATATTCGAGAAATCATTGCCCAAAAGAACCCCCCCTCGCCCCCCCTGTCAGGGTGGTATCAGAAAGTGTAGCATCTCTACCGTTCATACTTTCCATTCATATTGGAGTTTTTCGAGAGAGGACTATCGTATGTACCGCCGCTATCAGTGCGACGACGGTCTTACCCGTGCCGACATCTCACTGAAGCAGTCTGGCCATAGCATGTGGCTGCTCCATATCTTTGAGGATCTGGAAGAGGACGATCTTCTGCTTATTCGTTAGAGGGAAGGGGAGAGTAGCGATAATCTCTTTTATAAAATCTGGATCGAGTACTATCTCCGGAGCGAGTCATTCACTCGCATTTCGTGCTGCATTTTTCTTCTCGACTCATACAAGCTGGAACCGGAAGAGCTCACCATATCCGAGCTCTTTTTTCGCTCATTCGAATCATACTATCGAGCTCGGGAAGTGTATATCGCGAATATTCGCACTTTTGAGCTTGAGTCACTTTTTTTTCCGTATTACATCAGGGATATCATCAGGGATCTCGTCGAGAAATGGCTTCATGTAGGCCATCTTCTCCCTGATCCATGAACCCGGGATATAATTCACATCGGAGTAGACCGGCATGATCTCCTGTCGCTTTTCAGAAAAATGTTCGATCTCACAAGAAGGGAATGAAAGTCGTCCATATTCATATTTTGCTTTTCCAAATATGAGGACACGATCGCCTTGGGCAAACTTCGAGAGGATCATCCGCTGATTGAACCATACCGCCTCAGCATTGAT
The DNA here is from genome assembly GCA_031386685.1 of Candidatus Altimarinota bacterium. Classification (GTDB taxonomy): domain Bacteria; phylum Patescibacteriota; class Gracilibacteria; order BD1-5; family UBA2023; genus JAGOMW01. The sequence goes on from JANNCQ010000001.1 coordinate 20,451, forward strand.
CCCATCGCTATCAGTCAGTACGGCTTTGATCAGAAGCTTCTTGTTACGGGTCATCTCACTTGTGAGGAGCTCGATCGTACACTTGATCGCTTGCTTCTCAGTGATATTCACGAGTGAGAACTGGGTCATCACCTCACTCTTATCTTCGTACTCACGCGGAAAGAGCATGAGAAAATCACTCGTCGTCTCGATGCTCGCTTCTTTGAGTTTCTTGATATAGACATCGGTCGTATGAAGGAGGGATTTCGTCAATATCATAGAAAAATGATAGAGAGAAATCCCGAAAAAGCAAAAAATAGCCATGAAAAAGGGCCTGTATGAGCAGGCCCTCGTTGCCCAATTCTCTCGACTATATCTACCGCCGAAGCGGAGAAAGAAGAGAGTGGGAGGGGGGAGTCAGGCGAAGTGCTTTCGGGGAGAGAGCTTTGCCTTTCCATCGCCAAGTACGCCATTGGCACGCACCAGATCGATGCACTCACGGAAGATTTGCTTCTGTGCGGCTTTGATCCAGAAGGCTAGACGGCTCCAGTTGAAGCCCGGGAGCTTCATCGCAGCATCCAGATGGAATCTGGTCAAGATGCGATAAGCGTGGAACATTGCCTTCATCGCGGTATCAAATACCTTCCGCGCGGCCAGTATCTCTGGAGCCACTTCCACTTTCATGCTCATTGTTCGCCACCTCCTATGGGGCTCTTCTATCGTCTTTCCATATGGCGCTCTTCCGTCAGGATGAGCTTTTTCGGATACCATCGAATCGACTGACCGAGCCATCATATCGATACGTACTATCTTTGTCAAGCGTATTTTTTTGAATGAAAAAGGCCCGCGCGAGGCAGGCCTTCGACCATCCCTTGATTCCGCCTTTCACTACCTTTACAGGAATGACAGGGGATGGTGGGGAGGTGAATTAGAACGTAGCCAGATTGGCTGCCGTGTTTGTTTTGGCATTTCGCCAAGCCGCAGACGTGGGACTGCTCAGCTTGATTCCTCGGGGAACCAAAACGTTCTCGGCCATGCGGCCTTCACCGATACGACGATCGGTGAAGCCCCGCAGGATTTTCTTGTAAGCGCGCTTGATGCGCACACTCTTCGTACGGGCTTGACGAACGCCTTGGTTCAAGTCTTTTGCAAACATTCTAACACCCCTCCTCAGGGAATAGTATCACCAAGAGTGGTGAGTGACCTTTATGGCACTCGTTGAAACCTTCCCATGATGACTGAAATATATTAGTATTTATAGTCCTATTTGTCAAATAAATTATTGATTTTTATAACAACTTTGAGAAAACCCCACGCCTTTTAAGGCTGGGGATGAATCATGCCGTTGCCTTTCGAACGAACAATCACAGAAAATACACTCTGCTAAGAGTGTATTTTTGATTGTGAGAGAGAAAGGATATGCGTA
>JANNCQ010000002.1:0-3226 GCA_031386685.1 Candidatus Altimarinota bacterium
GCACTATTGACTCTGAATGAATGGAGCAACCCCGAAAGAAAAACTACAATATTTTAAGAAGTCTTTCCCCTATCTTATGCCCACACTCTAATGAAATGTAAATGTAAACTTGATTCTGCAACAATACAAATTTTGACAAAAGTAAATTATTAGTTAATTTACTTTCTAATGCATATACCTCAATCTGAAACTCTCGATACTCTACAATGAGTTGATCCAACTATATACTCACTTCTTGGTATTCCGGAGGGTATCGTCAAATACCAAAGAAGTGCTCAAATTATAAAAGAGGAAATATTACTTTCTCACTTGTGTAAAGGTATTATTAACTTCTGTGATCTAGTCAGAGATAATTCTTGAAGAGTTTTCTCTATACCACTAAATCCTGATTTTGTAGAAGAACATTTAGATATTACAGAGATTCTTGCAGATATAGCATTACTAGAAGTCCTTACAGGAAATACTTGAGATAGAAGTATTGTACCATGATATGATTATCGTAGTGAATCAGGTGAATTCATTACTGGAAATAATTGTCGCCTGTTCCATCAATGAACCTATTCTATTTTTGATATTGACGATGTAGAGTTTAGGTCATTGTGAAGAAATTCTATGCTTAAAGCTTTTTATATTTCCATTAAAAACCTATACTATATTAGTGACTTGCCTTGAGCTTCTACACAGTTACTAGAGCTCGATGTAACAGATGAGGAGTTTTGAGATCGGATTATCAGTAGGGTACACTTATTTTTAGAAAGGTATGATAATCCTGAATGAAAAAAACTATTTCTTAGGCAGATTGCCCATAGCTCATCAGATTATAGAAATACTCAAAAAAGAGTGCTTATTCTACTAAGATGAAAAGAAGATGTATGGTTTGATGAAGATCGAGAAATGTATGAGCGCTTTATAGCTCTACTCCGAATGATTCAAGATATCTTCTCTCAAAATAACCGAGCACTCTCTGAGTATATCGAGAAAAACAAAGAAGTCTTAAAAGAAGAATTAATTACTACTTGGCGTCAATTATTGAGACTTATTCGCTTATCAATTTCGCAATTACTTTCTCGAGACTAATACTATTTCTTCAGTATATTCACGAATGTCTCACTCGGGATAGAGACTCTTCAGAATTGTTTCATCTTCTTCTTTCCTTCTTTCTGTTTCTCGAGAAGCTTACGTTTTCGAGTGATATCTCCTCCATAGAGCTTCGCGGTGACATCTTTTCGCATAGCAGAGAGATCTTCACGAGCTACTACATCTCCTCCGACGACAGCTTGTATCGCTATCGCGAACTGTGCTTTGGGGATATTTTCTTTGAGTTTTTCGCATATACGCCCACCGAGATACCTCGTACGCCCACGATGTGCCATCATGGAAAATGCATCGACGATATCACCTGCCACTCGTATATCCATCTTCACTATGTCATCTTGTTTGAACCGCACTGGCTCATAGTGGAGACTCGCGTATCATGATGAGAGAGATTTTAGATCATCGTAGTAATCACCGACGAGCTCACTCATAGGGATCTCGTAGTGGAGGATCACTCTGTTTGCATCGAGATTAGTCTGATTTTTGAATATTCACCTTCGATCTTGTGCGAGGCCCATGAGATTTCCGATATATTCATTCGGGGTGATCATCTCGACTTTTGCTATCGGTTCTTCGATATGGATATAGGTTCCAGGCTTCGGGACATCCTCGGGATTCGAGATATAGAGATATGTACACTCTCGTCCTCCGAACTCTACGAGCTCACCTCGTGCTCGTGGGTATAGGGCGACTTTATCGCCTGCGATGAGGAGCTTGTAGGTCACCTGAGGACTCGTGATGATCACGTCCATATCATACTCTCGCCAGAGTCGCTCTTTCACGATATCGAGGTGGAGTAGTCAGAGGAATCCACAGCGAAATCCGTATCCAAGTGCTGGAGAGGCCTCATGCTCTGTGACGAGAGAGGAGTCATTGAGCTGGAGTTTTTCCATGGCATCTTTCATCTTCGGGTATTCATCGGTCTCTACGGGGAATATCCCCGCGTAGATATAGGGAGTGATTTTTTTGAATCCTTTGATCGCATTTTTATATTCGGGATCTCCTGTGAATACGGTATCCCCGACTTTTGCCTCGACTATAGACTTCAGTCCCGTCACGACGTATCCGATCTCTCCTTCGTAGAGGGCTTCAGTCGGAGAATATTTGGGACGGAAACATCCGACTTCGAGGGCTTCTACTTTTGCTCCTGTATTGATAAATTCGAGCTTATCCCCTTTCTTGATCTCTCCTGAGAAGAGCTTGAGGTAGACCACGACTCACTTATATGGATCATACTGGGAATCGAAGATGAGCGCTTTTGTCACTCAGGATTTCGGATCGTGCTCACCATAATCTGTCACAAGATTTGATTCTCTATCGAGTTTTTTTGGTTCTGGGATAAGACTGAGTACTTCATCGAGTATGGATTCGACATTCACCCCAGTCTTGGCTGATACACAGATGATATCTTCTTTTTTACATCCGAGGAGATTCATGACTTCATCACTGACTCGATCGACATCAGCTGAGGGGAGATCGATCTTATTGAGCACAGGGATGATCGTGAGATCATTTTCCATAGCGAGGTAGACATTCGAGAGTGTCTGTGCTTCGATCCCTTGGGTCGCATCGACGACGAGTATCGCTCATTCGACGGAAGCGAGAGAGCGTGATACTTCATACTGGAAGTCGACATGTCCCGGTGTATCGATGAGATTGAGCTCGACTCATTTCCATTCCATACGCACAGGAGTCAGCTTGATCGTGATACCACGCTCTCGCTCGAGATCCATCTGATCGAGGGTCTGAGAGAGCATCTCTCTCTTCTGGAGCGTGCCGGTGATCTCCATGAGGCGATCAGCCAGGGTCGACTTCCCGTGGTCGATATGGGCGATGATACAGAAATTGCGGATAGATTTTGGTTTAGACATGGGCATAATATAGGGAAATATCAGAAAAAGGCAAAAAATAGACTCATAGGATTAACTTTTTTTGAAGTGCATATCTGAGAGAATTTACTTGATAATAATCACTTATTAGATATATTATATTAGGCTCTTGCCTAGAAGATTTTAATAAAATTAAGATTTTCTAGGCTTTTTTATAAAAAGTTTTAATCATTCTAATGAGTTCTTTTTCAAGTTCAACTGTTTCTTTGGTATATCTCCATTCACACTCTTTTAAGTGGAGA
>JANNCQ010000003.1:0-8525 GCA_031386685.1 Candidatus Altimarinota bacterium
AGTGGAATAGAAAGAAGATGACCCCTGTAGAATACAGGAATCATATTCTGGAACAACAGAGCAAGGAACAATAGAAACAAATATAGATATTTAGAACCAGAGGGGATTTATTTCAATTCTATGGAATGGGGGTCGGATCAATGAGGAGATTTTTCTATTATAGGAGACTATTTTGCGGGCATGAGAACAGTATCGATGACATGAGTCACTCCATTAGAGGATATCACATCAGCGGTCTCGACCATAGCAGATCCATTGATCATGAGCATTCCATTCTTCTTCGTAAATGTCAGCTTCTTCCCCTCTACAGTCGTGAGAGAAAGTCCATCTGTCAGATCTGCACTTGTGAATCGTCCTGCTACTACGTGGTACGTCAGGATATCGACGAGAGTCGCCTTATTCTCCGGCTTCACGAGAGTCTCGACAGTACCTGCTGGAAGCTTCGCAAATGCAGCGTTCGTCGGTGCAAATACTGTGAATGGTCCAGGTCACTTCAGAGTCTCGACGAGTCCTCATGCCTTCACTGCAGCGACGAGCGTCGTGACATTACTCGCGAGTACAGCATTATCGACGATATCACGAGTCCGGATCATCATAGCCCCACCGACCATCACTCCATCTTCCATATTCATAGTATTCTTCTTCATCATACTATCATCCTTCTTCATACTATCACCCTTCATCATAGAGGTATCCTTGGTAGGAGTTACGATCTTTGTTTCTGATGAAGGACTATTCATACAGCTCGAAAGGAGAAGTACCGAAGCCATAAATACTACTGGGACGATAAATTGCTCTTTTTTCATAAGAATAAAGTAAGAAAATAAACTATCAAAATAATCTACTAAAAAGTAGAAGTTTATTATATATAAACAAGGTTAACGTTATATTAAGGTCGTAAAGTAGATATTTGAGCTCTTACCTTCGTGAACCAATATTTATATCCAGCAGAAGAGGGATGAAATAGATCAGGAGCGAGATATATCTCTGGCTCTCGGATGAATGGATCGACTTCTCGCTCATCGAATATCTCGATATAGATGCCACCATGAAGAGTCACGATCTCTTTGAACTTCGTATGATACGACCTTGATATTCGCTCGTAGATACGTCCGATTATGCTCGGAAATATCTTCGCTCCTCCGAGATTTCCACAGCTCATGACGATGAGTTTTTTATGCTTCGGAAGAGATATGATGAGGTTTTCATAGTCTTTTGCGACATCTTCGAGATCATGAAGGCGTGTCATATCATTTCCACCGATCTGGAGGAGGATATAGTCGTACTCTTTCTCTTTGGTGAGTGCTACTTGAGAAGCGACTCAGGCGACGACTCATCCAGATACACCCTGATTCTCGACACGAGTAGCTCGGATATATTTCGCAAGCTGTCATGCGATGCTCTCTTCAGGATGATCTGCTCAGACTCCGACAGCCGTACTATCTCCTAGGACGAGAAGTGATACTCCACTCGAACTTCAGGGTAGAGAGTAGGGAATGGTTTGAGCTATGATTCCTTCAGATATTCTCAGGAGAAGGTAGAATCTGTATCCATATGATCCTATGGTGATCATAAGAGCGAGAATTATAAGGAGAAGTATTTTTCACCAGGGGATCAGGATGGACATATATTTTGTAAGGATAATAGGAGATATTATATCTTTTTTTCTTTGATGAGGACTTTCTTGATATTATTTGTCATCGCGAGGAATCTTCCCAAGAGAAGCCCCCCGAGAAATATAATCCCAAATGCGCTGAGCTCAGCTCCATGAAGCCAGTGTCCGAAAAGCCAGTTTCTTACGAGCTCTACTCCGATATAGAGTATGAGAAATACTACACCTGTACGATCGAGCTGGGATACGACTTTCTCGAGCTCTTCATGCCAAAAAATCCGAAACATACGACCCGCGAGAAATCCTATGTCCGCACCCACTATACTTCCGATAAAAGCATGAAACAAGGTGATGTCGCCTCTGATATATCGATAGACGCCGATGGAAAATATTATGAGTATGATAACAGCGAAGATCTGCAGTCGTCTCAAGAGTTTCGGGTCAATATGTTCATCTGCAATACGTTTTTTGTGAGCGAGCGATTTTCTGAGAGAATCCATAGGAATCAAATATAGTGGATTCTATGGTATCCTAAAATATGAGAAAAATAATAGAAGAGCATCCTGAGAAGGCTATTATCTTCACAAATTCTCATATCGGACATAGAGTACAATCACGAGCGTTTATTTCTGTTGATATTCATTTTTAAAGGTACTGGGAGTTTTTTAATATACTATTACTCTTATCTCAGACTACTTCCTGACTTTCGGGAAGTACTTCGAAGATAGAGGTATCGATAGGATCCTTGGAGATTATTTGATTTCAGCATAAACTTTTTCTATGCGTTTATCAGGTATGAGCCAGATAATTGCAACTATAGCATAAGTTATCGTCCCAATAATTGGCACCCAGAAAGCACTGATAATCCCGAAAATATAGAGAAAAAGTGATATCTTTCACTTTCTATCTGAACCGATCGCACGAGCAAAATGTGAATGTTCACCATGGGTCGAGAGGAGATTCATGATGAGAAGAGTGTAGGAGAGAGCGCAAGCAAGGAGTATGATTCCATAGGCTATGATCGTATTTGAAGCGAAGTGATTTTCAGCCATCCACGCTGTCGTAAAGGGAATGAGTGAGAGGAAAAATATGAGGAGATTGTTGATCCAAAGTGTTTTTCAATTTACCTTTTCTATGAGCTGAAATGTATGATGGTGATTGTTCCAGTATATCGAGAGAAATACGAAGCTCAGTATGTACGCCATAAATATATGTCGCAGCTCATATAGGGCTCACCACTCATCACTGTGCGGAGTCTTGAATTCGAGTACCATGATCGTGATGATGATGGCGATGATAGCATCAGTGTAGGCAAGGAGTCGTTCTTTTGTCATAAATGTTTAAATTAAATGATACATATATATTACTACATAGTGAGTATATATGCCGTCGCGGCGAGCGAGATGAGACGACAAATACTCGATACTGTGATCTTGGTTACCATATACTTCTTCTGATCCGCTCACCAGATCACGGTCGATATCATCGTCGGGAGGATGAATGCAAGCCAGAGCATAGCTGCTGTGAGCATCGGAGGAAATGTCGGGATGGCACGTATGACACAGGCAAGTCCAGTGACCATGAGAAATGTGGCGACGAATTCCGCGAGCATGAGCTTCCACATACCTTCCATAGATTTTTTCATTTCGGCATCATTGAAGCTATCTTTGCCATGATGGATCTTCATCCAGAGTTTCCCGAAGAGTGGTCCGTGCCAGATAGCACCAAGAGCAAAAGATGCCACCGTCATAATGATGATCGCGAGCCAGTTAAGAGGGGCTACCATAAGAAAAAAATAAAAAGAATAAAAATTGGAGCTTATTTTGGGAGCTGAAATTCTGGATTATAGATAAGTCCTAGGAGATTATCCCAGGGATCTTTCAGCGTCGCGACTATGATCTCGCCACCGACATTCATCGGTCTTTCCACCTCTTTTGCACCACATTCCTTGAAATATGCATATGTCGATTCGATGTCCTCGACTCACCAAAATACGGCGATATTTTCTCATTTTATCGTATCTTTTCTCTGAAGTCCGAGCTCATATCCACCGACATTGTATCCGACATAATATGGCTCATCGAAGTATGGAATTGTGCTAAATACCTTCGAGTACCAAGCTTTGGCAGCAGAGAGATCATTTACCTTATAGATGGTCGTGCGGAGTCAAAGGATACGTGGAGACATAGTGTCGGATAAATATTTCTATTATAGAGTTTATACGAGTTTATCAAGAGTGATTTTCGTCTCCCATTCTTCTCTGAGTATCCCATATTGGATCTCATTTCCCCACTTTCCATGTTTATATCGAGTTTGTCGTGCGACTCATTCTTTCTTCATCCCGAGTTTGATGAGTATCTTCTGAGATGCGATATTTTCAGTATGTGCATTCGCTTCGATTTTGTGTATCGATATTGTTTCGAAAAGAAAATTGATCATTGACTGTCCCATCTCGGTTGCATATCATTTCCCCCAGAATTCAGGACGGAGCATATATCCGATCGAGAGGATACCTCATTCAGGGTGGTCGAGGATGTTATTATAAAATACGAATCCTATATAGCCATTATTCTGTTTTTCAGATACCATGAAATAGGTAAATACTTTTTCCTCGCATACTTCGCGAAATATTTCCAATGACTTGGGTTCATCACATACATCGAGATAGGTATATCGCATGACTTCGGGATCAGAATAGAGACTATAAAAGAATGGAAAATCTGATTTCTCTATTCTTCTATATAAAAGTCTGAGGCTGGTCATACGTTTCATATTAATTTTTTGTTGGTGTTCCCTGATGAAATCTGAGTTGCCATTTTCATTGGTTTTTTACCCAAAGCGAACTCCGATTTCCAATCTCTAAATCCTCATACTGTACATGACTCTTATAGGTCACAAGAACGACATTTTCCGAGATTTCAGCTATTTTGAGATCTCGAAGCGGGAGTTCCGCATCTATGGTTTGTCGCGGGATGTAGATAGTATTACTCCTTTCATAGGCTCGTCCCGATCTCCCGAACTCGAAAAATTCAGGATGGAGAATCGCTTCCATATAGACCGTATCAAACCGAGTTTCATCTTTCCAGAGTGACTCTTCAAAGTGGATTAGTGATTCCTTTTCTTCGGATGAGAGAGTCATAGGTTATAAGTACAGATTATAAACTTTCCACATACTTCTTTAGATTTTCGAGTATTGCACTCCATCCGGCGATTTGTTGTTCGCTTGAATGGGTATCTTCCGCATCGAAAGTTTCAGTGATTTTCACACCTTCATGTGTTTCCTCTAGAGTCACGTCGACGACACGTCCAGCATCGAGGAAGTACTCTTTCATCTCGCCGAGAGTATAGCTCATAGATTTCATCGGAGTGACTTCGGTATACTTGGCTGTGAGGTCGAATCCGAAGCTCCCATCTCGAGCTTCCATACGAGTGGTGAAGATTCCACCGACTTTCGGAGCTTCCCCCTTCGCCCATGGGCAGTGCCAGGTCGCCTCGTCGGCGAATCCCCAGTGGACGATATGGATAGGATTCCAGAGTGTATCCCAGACAGTCGCGAGCGGAGCGTTGATGACAGTTGAGATGGTGAGTTTGGTGGTCATAAGTCGAAGGATTACATATCTTATTCGACGATTATATCATATTTCGACAGAAGTCCAGGTAATCCAGAGAGAGAAAATTTTGCGTTCTTTAATCTGTTATTTTCTAAATCAATCATATAATTATAGGAACTTCATAGATTCGTGTGTTCGAGGTTCGTCCGATCAAATACGGCTTTCATAAGATCACAATTCTCGAAGATCGATCCGCTCAAATCACTTCCACTGAAGTTCGCCTCCTGCAGACTACAATTCTTAAAAATAGTTTTTGGTATTTTCAGCCCAAAGAATGATGCAAAATTCAATATGCAGTTCTCAAAAGAAAATTCGAGAAGGAAATGGTTGCATGTATCAAACTGAACACCGAGGAGTTTCGAGTCTTTAAAAGTGATACCTCGTAAACTCGTCGCAATCATTTTTGTCATACTGAGATTACATCCTGTGAATTCACAATCAGAAAATTGAATATGCGAAATATCAACATCGGAGAAATCGCAATTCATAAAAATACATCGTTCATATTCTCCCTTCGTGAGAGAAGATTTTCGATAATCTTGCTTCGAGAATGTTTGACCTTCGATATAGCTATCAGTCATAAGATATGTTTTAGAAGTATTTTTTCCACCACTTTCTCTTCTCGAGTCAGAGCCTTTTCATGAGAGAGAGTCATAGGAGTCCATATATAATCCCCATTATCGTACCAGTAAGTACATCAGTCGGATAGTGCATACCGTTGTGTATCCTCGATATACCCATGACAAGTATGATGAAGACGCCATAGGGGAGAAATCGCCTCTCGTAGTAGGTCACGATCATCACCATAAGGGTCGTGAAAGCCATATGACTCGAAGGGAAAGATGAGTCCACGAAAAGGTGTCCTATCCCCAAAATATCTGGATGGATAGTATAGGGGCGTGGACGAAATACCCCAAAATGTACGAGCAGGGACTTAAAGAATCCTTCATTCACGAGGATATCCGTCACTATCGAAACGAAAAGTGCAAAAAGGATGGGTTTCCAGAGTCGGTGTTTCCGATAAATCATATACAAAATCACGATTCCAAACCCCGCAATCATCAGGGGGATATTACTCACATACATAAAAAATGAGTCGAGAAATGTGCCATCGAATTTCTGGAGAGTACTGATGATCGGATATTCGAGAGAGTCGAGGGTAGTAAAGAGGGACATTATTATAGATTACGAATTATATGCTTTTTCTATCCCATCCCAATTGAGTCGCTTCATCTCCACGATAGCTTTCATGAGATTCGACTTTCAATCTGGTGTACCGCTTTTCATATATTCACTGAAGTTCTCAGGGATGAGTTGCCACGATACACCGTATTTATCAGCGACCCAGCCACACATCTCAGCTTCTGGTTTGTTAGAGAGCATTTTGTAGTAATAATCCAGATCTTCTTGACTCTTACATGGTATCATCCATGAGGCAGCACAAGAGTGCTTGAAATATGGCCCACCATTCAGTGTGGCAAACTTATCAGTTCCGAAGAGTGTGAAATATATGATCATTACATCTCCTTTTTTCGATCCTGGAAGATGATCATTGGGCTCATCGTAGAGTCCTGTCGTAGTGATCTTACTATCTGGAAACAGGGAAGTATAGTACTCTGCCATTTCGAGAGCATGATTATCGGGAGACCAGAGGCAAGTGGTGAGCATAGAGAAAAAAGTTAATGAGTCAGTATCGACGGATCGATATATCAGAGTGCTGAGAGATAATCATGAAATAGTACTAAAGGAACTGAGACGAGTATCGGGAACAAGAAACCTATACTATAACGTAAGACCGGGTGAAGTATTTTGTCTCCTCTCTTCCTGAGAGAGAGATAGGAAGGTAGTATGATACCGATGTAGGTAAGCATTGTCACGGAAATAAGAGGGATACCGATAACGGGGAGGGTGAAGATATAGATATATATTTTCTCAGCAAAGAGACCAAAGAGTCCAACCAGAACAAAGAACTCCTTCTCTGAATACTGATATCGTGTCAGAAGGATATACCAAGCGATGATGAAACCAGGGAGAAGGAGAAGATTATTGGCATAATACTGAGGCACTGATCAGAGGAGACTCCTAATATTGGGAGATGAGAGGATATTCACTGTGATGCCAGCAATGGTCTCTTCTGTGATTATCATAAGAAGACCAAGGAGAAGAAAGGTGAGAAAACTTCCGAATGGACTCTTTCTCAAAATACTTATAATCGACTCTTTCCTTTTCCAGACGAAATAACAGAAACTCAACCATATTACGTAGTAGAAACCACGAGCAGAGCTCGGGCTCGATCAGAGGAACATGATTGTCACGAGAAAGAGCGAAATGAGAGTGAGAATGAAGACTGATTTTGGCATCGGGAGAGTAAATTAGAGAAATCTCTTCAGCGCCCGATCATGAATCAGACTGAAGAAAACAATGCCTATGATTGCTCCGATCATCGCATAGAACGTATCGGACTGAGTATCCCAGATATACCCCTGAGTCCCGAGGAATGAGTCTCCCGCCGATCCAGTCCATATTGATACCCACCACTCGAACACCTCATAGAGCGAGCTGAACGCCATACAGAGAGCGATCGAGAGGAATCCTACCCAAGTCGTCTTCGTGACGACTCACTTCCTGAGGAGGATCTCTCGCGCGAGAAATACGGGAATGAATCCCTGAGCAAGGTGTCCGAGCTTATCATAGTTGTTGCGATCTTGTCCGAGTACGTCTCGAATCCAGTCAAACAGTCGCACCTTAGCATAAGTATAGTGCCCTCCGACACAGAGGATGATCGCATGGATGAGGATGAGGGTATAGAGAAAATTCGTAAGCGGAAACTTCCTATAGGTCACGAGTATGAGAACGAGTCCTATGAGTGCAGGGAAGACCTCGAGAATCCACATGAAATAATCATGGGGCGCTATCGCAGACCAGATAAGGACGAGGATGAAAGTGATGAGGAGGGTGAGATGGTAGGGCATGGCGATAATTATATATTTACTTTTTCGTAATGGTTTCTTTTTATGCACTAGAGCTTTAATTTATTCAAAAAAGAATTCTCATCTAGTAACTGGGCAATAACGAGTAACATAAATCCTTGCCATAATGGCATTATTAATATTACTGGACTAATATCTAGAATTCAGATAGATATCAAACTACATAATATACAGGGCTCTTGCCTAGAAGATTTTAATAAAATTAAGATTTTCTAGGCTTTTTTATAAAAAGTTTTAATCATTCTAATGAGTTCTTTTTCAAGTTCAACTGTTTCTTTGGTATATCTCCATTCACACTCTTTTAAGTGGAGA
>JANNCQ010000004.1:0-15287 GCA_031386685.1 Candidatus Altimarinota bacterium
TCTCCACTTAAAAGAGTGTGAATGGAGATATACCAAAGAAACAGTTGAACTTGAAAAAGAACTCATTAGAATGATTAAAACTTTTTATAAAAAAGCCTAGAAAATCTTAATTTTATTAAAATCTTCTAGGCAAGAGCCCTGATAAATACTCACATATCTTTGATATTTGGATCAAGCAAGCTCAAGGCTGATGCCAAAATATATCAAAAGAGTCCGTAATTTCAGATGATGAATTATATAATAATAATGCTTTTCGGGATTATATTTTTGCTTCGATCTATTCTAAATCTGGTATAACTACAGTATCAGAATGATACCAAACAAATGCAATATTCATAGTTGGTGGGTGAATATTTATGTGTACAATATTTTTTACTGGATGATTTGGAATTTTTCATTTTCTCATGGGTTTTCTAGCATTTTCTTTAGGTATCCTAAATTCATTACGATTAAGGTTTTATAGCTATCTTATTTCTTATTTTACACTGAAAAATGATTTATTTGATCGAGCGGAAAAATTCGAAAAAGCACTTTCAGACGATATCCTCGACCCTGAGATCATACCGAGTCAAGTAGAAGAAATCAGCATACTTATAGAAAAGCTCACTTCACTATCAAGCTATCTTGATAGTGCACTTTGAAAACTTGATAGCTCATCTATTTTTTTCAAAAAAACTATATACAAGAATATCCAAAAATTCCTAGAAATAGAAATTTTATGATTCAGAAAATTTTTCATATATATACTCTCGTTGATACGAAAATGGCTTGAATGGCATAAAGAAGAACTTAACACCGAATATACAAAGATTCAGCTTCAAATCGAAGAGCTCCAGCGAAACAATCCAGAACTTGCAGTAGCACTAGACATTACAGGCACTCGACTCAATAATCATATACAAAATATAGATACCGTTCTCGTATAGATATAATCTTATTTTTCTATCAATTTCTCATCTTGGAGTATCTCGAGGAGATTCTCTACCACGATAGCATAACCTGCCTTGTTCGGATGTATCCGATCCTCTTGATTAAGTGTTCATTTGAGGGCGACTCACTTGAGGAAAAAGTCCATATATGCTAATTTATACTCCTTCGCAAGCTTCGGAAATATGGCTTCGTACTCTCGTCCATATTCTCAACCAAGATTGAATGGCGCTTTCATTCCAGCAAATAATATTGGGATATTTTTCGCTTTGAGTTTCTCGATGATACTTCTGATATTAGATTCTATATCCGTGACTGATTTCCCTTGGAATGCATCATTGGCACCGATACAGAGAATCGCGAGAGATGGGGTATCTCATTCGAGGACCCAGTCGATACGAGAAAGGAGTCATGCAGAAGTATCGCCTGAGACTCAGGCATTCTGGATCGTATAGTTGTATCCGAGTTTCGTGAGCTCTGATTGAAGCTGTGAGGGGTAGCTATCTGATTCAGGAAGACCATATCATGCCGTCAGAGAGTCGCCGAGTGCAAGGATTACTGATTTCTTACTCGTATCAGGAGAAGGTGTCGATACTCTACCTTGAGATGAACAAGAAGTAAGATAAATAAGAAAGAGCAATAAGAGTAATGTAATACGCATAAAAAAAGTATAGAGAAAAAAGGAGAGAAAACAAATAATCCCCCTCAAAAAAATACTGGATACTTCAAAAAAATGCATATACTATATATCATAATCCGACTCACTCTATGTACGTACGAATTATCATGACATTTCTGATGCTTTTCACCCTGGGAGTGCATCCTCTTTTTGCGCTCTTCAGTGATACCGAGTACTCCTGGTATGAATCATCGATCGATACACTTGCCGGGGAGAATATCATCAGTGGATTCGGTGATGGGACATTCGGTCCAGAAAAGTCGATCACCAGAGCGGAGATACTGAAGATCATCCTCCAAGCAAGCGGAAATGGCGTGGGAGAAGTACCTCAGGATCGATGCTTTCCTGATGTCGCAGTGAATATGTGGTACCATGCCTATATCTGTCGAGCATACTCGCTACATATCACGAGTGGATTTTCAGATGGGACATTCAAGCCTGGAAATACGGTCACGACTCTCGAAGCGCTCGCATTTGGCATGAGAGCCTTCGGTATATCTATACCAAAAGCTGGAAGTGGAGAGCTCTGGTATGAGCCACTCCGGAAGTTCGCAGAAGAAAAAAATATCATCCCAATGAGCTCATATACCCCTGCGACTCCACTATCTCGAGGACGAGCGACAGAGATGATCGTACGGATCCGAATGTATAAACAGAGTCAAACTCTCCTCTCATATGGAAGTCTGGGATGCAAGGTCGGACGGGATCTCCAGAAGAAAAATGCTCTCACGATCGCCTGAAAACCTCGTGAATATCTGCTTTCTCTCCCAACCAACTATACGAAGAATAAAGAATATAACCTCATCGTCGCAAGCCACGGGCGTACCAATAGCAATGCCCAAGTACAGGACTATATGGGTCTCGGTAATACTTCCGACTTTATCGTCGCCTACCCTGCTGGTCTCGATGTGGCAAGCGGAGGGAGATCATGGAGTGAAGCCGAGAGTATAGTATTTTTCGATGCGATGATCGAGCAGATCGCAGAAGCCTACTGCGTAGACCGATCAAAGATATATCTCGTAGGTCACTCACTGGGAGGATGGTTCACCCATAAGCTCGCCTGTCTGCGAGGAGCGGTAGTCCGAGGTATGGCAGGAGTCGGAAGTAGTGGATATAGTGGGAACTGTACTGGACCGGTCGCGAGTCTCCTCTATCAGAATGTCGATGACAAGCTCTCTTCTTATGCTTCTGGAGTATCGGGAAGAGAGATCCGCAAAAAAGTAAATCTCTGTAGCGATAAGACAACATCGATGAAGATTGGATCTCTTACCTGTCAGAAATATGAGAAATACTCGAGCGGAAGTCCAGTGATCTGGTGTGAAGGATATCCCACCTATGGGGGTGACCCTCATAGCTGGCCGATCACAGGCGGATCGGATATTCTCAGTTTCTTTCGTGGAGTAAAATAGATTGATTTCGATGGGGAAATCCATAGAATTTTTATATGATCCTTTTCTGAATAACCGCCAGATTTTCCATACCCCTACTTTTTAATATTTCGATTTTGATAACTACAGATAGCGAGAAAGCACGGCAAGTGCTCATAAATGATGGAATTATAGGATTACCTACGGAGACAGTCTATGGTCTAGCCGGAAATGCGTATAGTGAAAGTGCGGTCCAAAAAATCTTTCAACTCAAGAAACGCCCTCTCTATAATCCCCTTATCGTACATATACAGTCTCATCGGTTCTTAGATCAAGTCGCATGCGATATCCCTGAATCAGCAAAAAAACTCGCAAAAACATTTTGGCCAGGTCCCCTGACACTACTTCTGAAGAAACTCCCCCATATTCCAGGTATCGTCACCGCAGGAAACGATCGGGTTGCCGTACGAGTGCCGAGTCATCCTCTAGCACTCGAGCTCCTAGAAAAGCTCGACTTCCCTCTTGCAGCGCCGAGTGCCAATCCCTTTGGATCAATAAGTCCGACCAGCGCCGCACATGTTGCGAGTTATTTCTCTGATGATCTCGAAGTGATATTAGATGGTGGAGAATGTGAGAAATGAGTAGAGTCCACGATTATCGGATTCGAGAATGAACAACCCATACTCTATAGATACGGATCTCTCTCGGTAGAAGAGATAGAAAAAATCGTAGGAAAAGTCATCATACATATAAGTGATGATACCAAGCCTTCGGCACCTGGTATGCTGTCTCGTCACTATGCCCCATCGACCGTTACCTATCTCACTGATGATCTAATCGGCCTTCTCGATGCATCTCCGGGTAAAAAAATAGGAGTCCTCCTCTTTCAGGGTTCACTGAAAGATTCGAGAATATTACATGAAGAAATCATCTCCCCTTCAGGGACACTTGAAGAAGCGGCGAGAAATCTCTACTCGGCACTCCATCGTCTCGATACACTCGGCCTCGATATGATCATCGCAGAGAGACTTCCCGATTATGGGCTCTGAAAGACCGTAAATGACAGACTCGGAAGAGCGACAAAAAAATAGATACAAGATGATACTTTAATACTACTAAAATATTTACCTCGTTATGTTTACCGGGCGAAGACTCCTTATAGCCACGAAACATGGGAAAGAGACAGTGATGGCTCCTCTCCTCGAAAGAGCACTGTGAGTGACCTGTTTTGTCGATGCATCATTTGATACTGATCTCCTCGGGACATTTACCTGAGAAATAGAACGGAGATTGACCCCGATAGCTACGCTCAAGGAAAAGTGTCTTCGTGCCATGAAGGCAAATAACTGTGATCTCGGGGTCGCGAATGAAGGATCATTTGGCCCGCATCCATTCATGCCCTTTGTCAGTGCTGATGATGAATTTGTAATTCTTATCGATACTTTAAATAGTATTGAGATCACCGCCCGAGAGATCAGTGTATCTACGAATCTCGGTGGAAGAGAAATCCAAGCTCTCGAAGAACTTCTCGAATTTGCAGCATCCGCCCACTTCCCTTCGCACGCTCTGATACTGCGTAAATCACCAAAAGAAAGTAAGGATATCTATAAGTGAATCACGGGTAGAGATGAGCTCCTAAAAGTATTTCATCATCTTCTTTCCAAGTATAGATCAGTCTATGTCGAGACAGATATGAGGGCGATGCATAATCCTTCGAGGGTGCTCGTCATCGAAAAAGCAACCAAGAATCTCATAGAGAAGATCAATTCCCTCTGTCCTCACTGTCAGATGCCTGGATTTAGTGTCACTGATACCATTCGATGACTTAAGTGTAGTCTCTGTGGAAGCTCGACAGAGTCCACACTGAGCTATATATATGAGTGTGCGCATTGCCACTTCAAAACAGAAGAAATGTATCCACATCAAAAAATGACCGAAGATCCGACATATTGTGGATACTGTAATCCTTAGATGCTATAAAGCTAAGAATCTGCAGTCTCATACCATAATAATTTATATTTCTTATAGTATTTTTGGTCGATTTTTGACTGGATCTCAAGATGATACTCAGGAAGCTTCGACCAGTGCAGACTTCACTTCATATGATGTGCAGTATGGTAACCGAGGTTTCCTGTGAGGGTATTATACCAGCCTTGCAGAATATTGTATGATGCTTGATGATGATCACTCGTATCGAGTCCGCTATGATGATGATAGGTTGTATAGACAGTGAGAGCTAGTCCTGTAATCATCGGGATAAGAAAAAGGAGGCTTCCAGCAATCGGCATATACGCGATGAGACCGATAAGAAGAATTAATTGAATGAGGCACATGAGAAGAAAGTGTTTTTGTATTTTAGGATAATTTTTTCCTACTTTCCAAGCTCGAGTATACGCAGTCATAGTGACGATCCATGTATAAACGAGAGGATTATATATTTTTCCTTCGGGAGACTTCCATGCAGACTCATCCCGAGACTGGTCGAGGTAATGCATATGGTGTCCGAGATTGTGATGGAGTACCCAGCCATAGCCTGCTATCCCCGTCTGGAATCCATAGATGATCTCGAGGAGACGATTAAATAGTGGAACCGAAAACGTTTGTACATGTTGATGGTGATGATTCCATGCGCAGATAAATCATTTTACCACGATACCAAGTGCAGAATATACAATAAGAAATACGAGAGATACGGCGGAGAGATAGACAAAAATATCGAGAATGAAATAGCCAACAAAAAGCATGACCGGAAATATATCGGCTCTATAGCGGAAAATTTTCATAGAAAAAAGAAAGGAAATACGTATGAAGTATATCCTATAAAAAGAACCGAGGCAAATTTTAAGCTCTTATTTTTCGTCTTTGAGATATTTCACAAATTTCTCCCTAAGCTTCGCGATCTTCGGATCGATGACGTAGGTGCAATATGGCTTATCTGAGTTATCATTATAATAGTTCTGATGATAATCCTCCGCCATATAGAAAGGCGATAGTCACCTGAGCTCTGTCACGATCGGCGAAGCGAAAGTATGATCCGCATCGAGCTTCTCGATATACTCTTTCGCGATTTTGAGGTCATCTTCAGAGCCGAATATGATACTCCGATACTGCACTCATGCATCCGCTCACTGACGATCCATGCTCGTCGGATCATGTGTCGCGAAGAATACGGCAAGCAGTGTCTCATATGAGATGATATCTCTATCATAGACCACCTCGATGACTTCGATATGACCTCCTCTTCCCATCGAGACCTGATCATAGGTCGGATTCTCCGTCGTCCCTCACATATACCCAGAGTGGACTTCATCGACTCACTCGAGCCTCCCGAATACGGCCTCGACACACCAGAAGCATCCTCCACCGAAATACGCTTTTTGGATATTCATATATGGTAATGATTAACAATTAAGACCCTGATCTTTCCTTTCTTGGTTCCTTCCGAAACTTCATCGAGAGAGAGTTCACACAGTGACGAGTATTGGTAGGAGTGAATCGCTCACCACGGAATACATGTCCGAGATGTCCGCCACAGTTCGCACAAGTGATCTCCGTGCGTCTCCCATCCGCATCGACCGTCTCACGGACACGACCCTCGATCGCCGTATCGAATGACGGCCATCCGCATCCAGAGTGGAATTTGAACTCACTCCTATAGAGATCGACGCCGCACTGACGGCATGAGTAGACGCCATCTTCTGTGGTATCAGTATACTCTCCGACCCATGGCATTTCTGTACCTTTTCCGATGATGACACGAGCTTCTTCAGGAGTAAGGGGATTATAGTTTGGCATAGTGGTAAAGTTAGTATAAAGTTTATTTATTTTTCCGTTTTAGATATCTTGCGAGCAGGATCGATATGATAAAAATGATAGCTGAAGCAAAGAGAGTCCGCTTATCTATACGGATACCCGAGAGTGAGAAGTTCTCTATTCCCTGAACAGAAGCTCCTGCAATGATGAACACGAGAGCTCATGGGATGATACCGATAAGGGTCGCGAGAGCAAATGGAAGCCATGGAAGCCGGAGAAATCCTGAAAGATAGTTCACGAGATCGAATGGGAAAAATGCAAATCGTGTGAAAAGAATAGAGGAAAATGTCTTCTCACTATCGAGCGTGATCGGAGACTTACGGAGTTCTGGGATATGGGATCCGAAGAATCTTCCCGTGAGGTAAGCTACCGATGCTGATAAATTCTCCCCGATCATCGTATAGATGAATCCTCACCATACTCAGAAGAGCAGTCCCGAGAGAAATGTGAGTAGAGTTGCTGGAAAAAATATCAGAGGGCGAAAAGCATAAAACACGATATAGAAAAGTGAACCATATACGGTTCCTGTGATGAAATGGTAGAGATCCTTGATCAGTGAGAGATTATCCTTGCCTGTCAGATCCTTATAATAGAGAAATGCTCCTATGAGAGATCCCCAGATCATAAGTCAGATAAAAAGTGGGATACGCTTCCCTATCCACCAGAGAATATCTGTTTTTAGACTTCGTAGTGTAGATATGACGATACGATCAGTGAGTCGCTTCATGAGATCAGATCGAGTCGGATAGGGGATTATCATCGAGCGAAATCTATAGAGAGAGACTCTATTATCTATCGCGAGAGTGAGCGTAGAGATCATCTCTCATGCATTTTTCCCGACGATCTCAGCTCACATGATCTGAAGCGAGAGTCTCTGAGCGATGATTCGCACATATCCAGTGGTTCGAGACTCTGTACGAGCCCGGTCACTCGATGAGAAATCCATCCGATCGATGATAATAGCATCCTCTCCATATTTTTCATGAGCTTCTTCGAGTGTAGTTCCAGTTCGAGCATATTCGATCTCTTTATCATAGAGTACTGAAGGGATATTCGGATTTTTGATTCTCTTTTTCCAAAATGGCACGAGAATCGACTGTATGATCCCTCGGCCTTCATGATTTGCAAGATGGGTGAATTGCCGATTTCCCGAGACGACATCACCGAGTGCAAAAATATTTTTCACATTGGAGCGACCGTATGAGTCTGTGATGATTCCTGATGTATCGTAGATGATTCATGCTTTCGTGAGATCGAGTCAATCAGTGTTGGCTACTTGACCAAGTGCGAGGAGGATATGAGAGTATGAGAGCTGCTTTCCTGGTGCATTTTGTGTGTTGAGTGATAAGATTTGTTGATCTCATTTCTCGATACTTGTATGAAAAAGTATCTCTACTCCAGCTTCTTGAAGAGAAGATCGTAGAGCTCTCGTATAGTCATCATCTACTCACGATCCGAGCCGATCAGATCTGACCAGCATAGTCACTTTCACCGATCTGTGTGCAAATGCGAGTGCCATCTCTATAGCGATGAATCCTCATCCCACGATGACGAGACTACCGATATCTTCGATATCGAAGAGAGTTCTATTCGTCAATATTTTCTCACTCGGGACTCCATCGATATCCATTATACGAGGATCTGATCACGTCGCGATGACTATATATCTAGCAGTATACTCTACTCATGCTACATCGATAGTATGTATATCTTGAAATCTTGCAGATCACTCGATGATCGTAAGAAGGGGATATTTTTTTTCGAGATTTTCTTTTTTTTCCTCTTCTCGAAACTCATCTCGGATATGGCGAGCACCAGAGAGTGAACTCGATATATCACCATCAGCATGGATGAGTGACTTCGATGGGATACATCCATAGTTCGTGCAGTCTCATCCGATAAGTCACTTTTCTACGAGCAACACGCTATTACCTGCGCTAGCGAGTCAGAGTGCTACCGTGAGCCCACCTGAGCCAGCTCAGATGATGATAGTATGATATGTTGGGATTAGATCTTTCACTATAGTATAAAATTACTGAAATAATTTCAAATACTCTCCATACCCATCCTTTTCCAGATCTTCCAGAGGGATAAACCTGAGTGCAGCAGAATTCATACAATAACGTTTCCCTCCCCTATCTGCTGGACCATCATCGAAGACATGACCGATATGGGCATCCGAGAAAGCACCGCGCACCTCGGTACGAGTCGAGAAGAGTCCATTATCCTCATGGAGAGAGATATTATTTTCCGAGATCGGTCGAGTGAAGCTCGGCCAGCCTGTACCAGAGTCAAATTTATCGAGAGAAGAGTACAGTGGTATTCCGCTGACGATATCGACATAGATGCCCGCTCGTTTATTATCATTGTATTCATTATCGAATGGGTGCTCGGTATCTCACTCCTGAGTGACAGAATACTGAAGAGGAGTAAGCTTTGCCTTGAGTTCTTCTTTGGTAGGGAGTTTTGTCATAGATGCGGAAAACAATCCAGTTCCCGTAGAAATACTTGCTTTTTTCGTGATGTAATGATAGTCTGTTCACCATATTTTTTCTTGATATTCTTTCCGTCCTGAACCACCCGTATATATCTGATAATGAAGCGGATTCGCCTTGTAGTAATTCTGATGGTAGTCCTCTGCAGGATAGAATGATACATATGGAAGTATCGGTGTGACAAATTTTCCAGATTTACCGAATCTTCATGACCTTTCAAGTGCTAATTTCGAAGATTCTGCTATGGATTTCTCTTCCTCACTTGCATACCATATCGCTGAGGTATACTGGAATCCACGATCCACATACTGCCCTCAATCATCTATAGGGTCAGCTGTCCGCCAGAATATCTGGAGAAGATCCTCATAGTCGATAATGTTCGGATCATAGATCACTTCGACAGCCTCTCGATGTCCAGTCTCTTTACGTCCGACTTGTTCGTATGTAGGATTGATCTCCTCCCCGCCCGCATATCCACTGATGGCGTCGACCACTCATGGATAGTGTTCGAATCATGACTCGGCACACCAGAAACATCCAGCTGCGAAATACGCTTTCCGATAGGATCCAGGTGTACCACCAGGTTGTGTCATTTGTGAATACTCTACTCGAGGTGGAGGAGCAAAATACGCGCGCAGATGTGGCCACTTCCACCAGAGTAGAGATCCGAGAAATATGACGACGAGAGCAGTAAGATAATATTTCATAGTGAGAGAATTAGAATACGAAATGAGTATATATGAAAGGGATTAACAGTACATTAAATAGAAAAAATATTACTTTGAGTGATATTTTTTCAGGAATATATGGTTAATTTAGTATCTCACTCACGCTCTTTGCTCCGAGTTTCTTCGAAACGAGAGCCATATCTTTGTCGATGAGGACGGTCGTATGCTGGGTAGTAACTCCATATTTCTTTTTCATCTCTGCGGAAGTGTCATAATCGACTTTGACGATAAGCGTATCGGAAGATATAGATCATAGGTCATTATTTATAGCACTATCTAGAGCTCGACAAGTAGGACACCATGAAGCATGGAAGAAGAGTACGACTTTCTGACCACTCGCGAGAGCTTCACTCACTTTCATCTCATCATAGTTCATATATCCTGTCGCTTTCATCATTTTTGACTGTTCTTTCTTTATTTTCTCTTCTTTCTTCAGAGGATCCATCTTCGTATCTGATCCACTCATCATCATATGATCACTCTTCATGGCTTCCATCTCTTCCCTAGTCCACTCAGTCTTTTCGCCAGTCATCATCTTCATAGTATCTTTTTTCATCATGATCTGTTCTGACTGAGGTATGGCGGTATCTTTTTTCACTGTATTCCCTGATGATGGCTGACTACACGCAGAGATGAGCATAACAGATGCAAGGAGGAGGATATATTTCATAAATAAGAATAATGGATATAAAATGGAGAAAATTCCAGAAAGATAAGAGGATTTCTCTTACCTTCACTGCAGACTTCTACGATCAAAAAGTAAATGCATAAGCCTGGACTCAGGCAGAAAAATCTAAGAATAAGAGTCAGTCCTCTGATTCGTTCGCATGAATCAAGTGATACATACGATCTCCGTCAACCGTGAGAAGTCCATTTTTGATATCACTTCCAAGATTTCATCACTCTTTCGAGCTCGTCGATACTCCGAGAGTCCCAGTACCACTCAGTACAAGATAGACGTCTTTTGCTTTATAATGAAATGTGAGTCTCGCTCCCGATTTCTTGGCTGTTATCGAGTCTGAATCTTCTTTCCAAGAGTCATTGAATTTGGCATATTTTCCATTGGGATCAGTTTTTGCTCATATATACTCAGGCGACAGCATCCACTGGTTCAGTTCGAGTTCAGCGGGAAATAACTTGTAGTTTGCTCTTCTTCCTGTGCCGAGATAGGTCTCAGGAGATTGGGCAAGAGGAGATGGCTTCGCTGGATCTACTGAGATGATGCTCGAAGATGGGAGACCGAGAAGGTACTGGATGACCTTCTCACTCTCTTCATATGCTCATTCTCCGAAGTGTGTATGACGGACATTCCCATCTCGATCGATGAAGTACTTCGCAGGCCAGTATCGATTCTCATAGGCATTCCAGAGATCGAATCCATTATCCAGGACGATAGGGTAAGCTATATTTGCTGTAAATGTTGCCTTTTCTACGTTTTTTCTGATTTTTTCAAATGCGAATTCTGGAGCATGGACTCCGATGATGACGAGTCACTGATCTCGGTACTTCTGATCCCAAGCGGTCAGATACGGGAGAGTACGCTGACAATTGATACATGAGTATGTCCAGAAGTCGATGATAACTACTTTTCATTTGAGGGATTGCATAGTGAGTGGATTGCTATTGATCCACTCTGTCAGAGATGGAGGAATCTCTGGGGCAGGATAAGGATTCTCGATAGAGAGAGTCGGAGTATCTTTCTTAGAGGTTTCCTGAGAGGTATTTGTATCTTTTTGTATCGTCATTGCCGTTCCTCGGGGAGTTTTTTCATTCTGGGGTTCTGGGATTTTCTTTGTACTCTCATGCTCGACTTGCGGGACGAATCTTTCGATGATACTCTGTTCGATGGAACTGAGATCAAATCTCTCGAGTACTGCAGTCTCAACTTTTTTATCGAATCCTGTGATGATAGCGATCCCTATAAGTATAAAGAGTACTCCGAGAGTGCGCTTGAACCAGCCAGTTTCGCTCGCGACACCACGGAATCTCGCGATGATAGTTCGTCCTCAGATAGCGACGATCATGAGCATAAGAGAAAGTCAGAGTGCATAGATGAGAGTATAGATGACTCATGCTACCAATGATACAGGAAACACTGTCGCAAGAAGAAGTGAATAAGTCGGAGAACACGTCGAGAATACTGGACCAAGGACTGAGCCCGTGACGATAGCACGCAATAGAGGATTCCCGATATCTTGAGCTTGATCGAGTGAGGTATTCGACTTAGAAAACTGGAGAAATCCTGCAAGTTTTGCCCATGCGTGGGGAAAGAGGTAGACAAGTCAGAGAAATATGAGGATCCCTCAGGAAAGCCGTGACCAAAATGAGCTCGGTATATCGATAAGAACTGTAGAGGCCTTCAGAAGTACAGTAAATATGACGATAGAAAATGCAAGAGAAAGAGTCACAACATAGGGATACCACTTCTCCTTTTCTGTGA
Source organism: Candidatus Altimarinota bacterium (assembly GCA_031386685.1). Taxonomy (GTDB): domain Bacteria; phylum Patescibacteriota; class Gracilibacteria; order BD1-5; family UBA2023; genus JAGOMW01. The sequence continues at coordinate 12,450 of JANNCQ010000004.1, forward strand.
GTGATCCTGCGAGGATGACCGGAAGGACAGGAAGGACACAAGGAGCGAGGATCGTGAGCATGCCGGAGAGGAGGGAGGTGATGAGGAGAGTGATGTCCATAGATGATATTTATGAGATATTTGCAAATATATCTCACCGAGATTAAGAATAGATGAAGTATATAGAAAAAGTAGTTGAAATATAGGGGGAAATGAAGATAATTTAAGTATTCTGATACTCATCCAAATGCTATGTATATTGAAAGTAAAAGTTGGTTAGATTTGAAGCCTTTGTTAATTGGCTATGGTAATATTGAGTATTTTGAGGATTACTACAACAGAATAAAAAGTAAAACAAATTTTTCGCACATTCCAGAAACGGTTTTTAAACAATGGCTTTGGGCTAATCACGATAAAACAGATAGTATAAAAAATTATGGCTGGCTAGATTATGAAAACATTGAGTTTCAAATATGTAATTGGCCAATAGAAAAATTCAGAAATATTTATGTAATTGAAAACTATAGAAATTATTACAATATTAGGGCAAGTTATGATGATTTAAGTAGTTTTCATTGTACATCTGAAGATTTGAGAAATTGGAAAGAATATGGAACCTGGAGAACTCCTCCGGTAATATTAGATGTGGAATCTATAACTCAGAAAATACCCAATTGGTGTGAATTAGGATTTCCTTATCATTTAGTTGAAGGTCACTCAAGATGTGGTTATCTACAATCTATGCTAACGATCGACCGACTTGGGAAAGAAAAAATAGCAAAAAAACATGAGGTATATTTAATGAAGCTAAAGCCTGCAAATGCCTAGAAGAATTTAAGATGAGTCTATATGTTTCAAAGAATATTTAAATAATATTCTCTTCTAGAGAAATTTAAAATATTCATAAAAAATGATAACAATCCCCACGATGAGAGTAAGGAGAAAAAGATCGACTACATGTGGTAAGCCTAATGAAAAACAGAGATCATCTACTACACTGATAGCCCTTAGCCAGCCTGGTGTATGCTGGGGAATTATTTTAATACTTGGCTCAATAACTTGAGCAGCACGCCGACCACTCTCGACAGCGGCTTCGATACTCCAGATGTCAGCATCTGTTTTCGTGTGAGCTCCAGAAAGTATGAGATTGGGAACTGGTGTAGTTTGGGTGGGAAGATAGGGTTGAGTATGATTGCTCATTACCCATTTGGCTTGGGAAGGTTTGATTCCTTGAGGTGAAAACTTCCATTCGTGCCAAACCTCGACTCGAAGTATAGGAAAATCTTTTAGACCTCTTCCATTGTTTGCTTTTTTGATGAGATTATCTAAATCCTCAGAGCGCAATAATTGCACTTTTACTTCTTCGATGAATTGTTCTTTGGTGCAGTGTGTGAGCGGAAGACCATAGACTGTACCAGCTACAGATGCTACACAAGCAGTTCCCGTCCAGAGTGATATCACATCTTCTCCGAGATCGACTCCTGACGCCCATACTTCTTCTAGAGGAAATAGAGTGAGATTATATTCAGAATCAGCGAGGAGTAGTGCCGTACGTTCTTTAGACCAAGCGATTTTTTCACTAAAAGCAATACGGAAAGAAACTTGTGTATGAGGTCCATCAGTTATAAGTGGTCGAAATAAACAAAGTTGTTCGAGTTTTGCGAGTTCTGGTGTACGATCGAATATTTCTAACGCGGCAAAGGGATTGGTAGCCATAACATAGATATCAGCATGTACCTCCTCACCCGATTGTAAATACGCACTCATGATTTCTTTACCGTCGAAATCAAATTTCTCTAATGGCGCCTCGAAAAAAAACTTTACCCCACTTTTTTGGAGATGTGCTATCCATTTATCGAACCAAAATTCATTACTTGGTCCACGCAACAATAGCCATCCATCACGCGAGTGGTGTATCCATGCATCTCCTTGCTCGTCGGCTTTGTGGTAACGTGCAGGGCCAGAAAAAAAATTCCTATGGAAAAACAGCCCTACGTGATGAACTGATGCACGTGTAAAATCGCATCCAATCCATGGACCAAATGTGGCTCGCCACGTCTTCCAACCGAGATCACTCATCCGAGATCGCCAAGTTTCAGATGCATTCAAAGTTGAATAATATTCTTTGGTGCGACGATTTGAAGTCCAAGTCTGCAGTAACAGTTTTGCCCAACGTACCTGATCGAACCATGTCATCCTAAATCTTCCAATTGTACTAAAAACAATATCTTCTGCATCCGATGTAGTTGCTACATCAGAAACTATTCCATAATTGATCGGCCTCGAAATACTTTTATCATATACACTTCCCTCTTCATCAAATGGAATCTGTTTCATAATATCAAAGACATTATGATACCAAGGTCCGAGACCATGCCAAGAATATTCTGATGGCATAGTCTTATCTTTTGGCATTCTAGCACTCCGAAAAAATCCTCCAGCATCGCTATTAGCTTCGTAGATAGATACACTATACCCTAGCCGTATAAATTCATGAGCAGCACTTAATCCTGCTATACCAGCACCGAAGATGGCTATATTCTTCATATCAATACATTTTTTAAAATTATCCTTTAACCGCAGCCATACACTATACTGAATAATTTTTTTAAAGCGATAATTATCTTTTTCTTAAAAATACTCCCAAAAGAAGTAAAATAGAAAAACCCCGATTTTCATGACAAAATTCAAAAAAATCAGGGTTTTCCAGCTTCGAATATCAAGCTTAAATTCTAATCTGAAATGCAACTTTTTCTCTTTCACCAAAACACTTGGTATGGAGTAGCGTAGTTGAGTCTTTTTCTTGGTCTTGAGTTTATCTCTTTTTCAATCATATTCAAGTCTTCCTGAGTAATGTGT
>JANNCQ010000005.1:0-7818 GCA_031386685.1 Candidatus Altimarinota bacterium
CTCTCCACTTAAAAGAGTGTGAATGGAGATATACCAAAGAAACAGTTGAACTTGAAAAAGAACTCATTAGAATGATTAAAACTTTTTATAAAAAAGCCTAGAAAATCTTAATTTTATTAAAATCTTCTAGGCAAGAGCCAAAGATATTATAGAGGCTAAGCGTTTTGCAAAGATAGAATTAGAATATAAGGCAACCTGAGTGAAAAGAGTGATCGATGTATCGACAGCAGCATGAGTTGCATTGTATGCTGGAGTTCTAAGGCTCATTGGAGGGCTTGGATTCTGAGTAAGACAAGATAAGAAGTCTAAAGATAAGAAGTCTTAAAATTAGTTTTGATATAAAAACACCGAAGAATATTTCTTTTGTGTTTTTTTTAAATCATGGTGATCGAAGTACTTAAAAGTGGTATTGAGCAAGGTATACGAGAAAGAATGGCGAAATAGCCTAAAAATGCTCTCGTTTATGAGAGTATTTTTTATTGTCAACAATAATATTTTGACAATTCTCTGATACATATGGCATACTGAAAATGTATACCCATTTATCTACTCATATATGTCCTCATCTTCTCACAGATTCGTGAATATCTTCTATAAGGGAGCTGAAACTGCTTCAGCACCCAAGACTGATACTGAGATGGCTCTCAAATCTATACCTGAACTGACTAAACTTCAAGGAATCCCCGAAGAGCAACTCTATGCACGAGCTCGCGTGATCGCTCATCTCGATAAAGCGATCACTGATCCTGTATCATTTTTCGGAAAGACAAAAGCTTTTTTCTGGTGACAGGAATGAAAAGAAGTGATACAAAACTTCCAACAAGTACGAAGCCTTCTCGTCAGTCAGTCAGACCCAAACAAAATTGCAGAAACAAAAATCCAGACATATTTTCTCGGATTTGATGCTCCTGGCGATACGAATCTCGGATTCACACGTACAGATACAGAACTTCGTAGATTTTTGCAGAGATTCATGAGTACCGTCCCCGGTCATCTCCAGATTATCTCAGATATCTTCCCTCCTGCTGAAGCTATAGAAAAGCTACATTCCCCAGAACAAATAGCAATAAAAACACGTATTGATTTGTTTCTCGTTTCTCTCGGGACGATCCCATCAAAATATGAGAAAGACGTGCGACAGGCGAGCGATCTTCTCAAGCTCAATAAACTCGATGCAGCTATCATAAAACTCCGACCAATACTCAAAGAATGATGGAATATCAATATCAATGATGTCACAAACAAAGATACTCACGCAGAGACTATCAGAAGTATAGGAAACACGAAGGAAGCCGCAAAAATCATGGCTAAAGCCTCGGTAACAGAGCTCGAGAAGTGAGAAAGTATGTCCCCGGAACAAACGATGCTTCGTAATTTGATTAAAGAAAAACTCCGTGATGTAAAAAAAGCAAAAACAGCAGAAGCAACGCGTCTCTATGAAGAAATGCTGAAAAATCTTCCCGCTACTGATCCCATGAAGCTGAAGCTTGCATCACAGAAAGAGACGATGATCGATGAGATCGCGAGTGAGCAGGCATATATCACCATCCTTGATCGACATATCAAAAAAAATGGAGAAACATGACTCGGGAATATGCTCGCATGATACAATGATATGCGATGACTCTATGGAACTCTGAACTTCTCTGATGAGAATAAGAAAGTCGCTACAGAATCAGCGATCATGCTCGCATCGTTCGTAGCTACTGCATGACTCTGAGCTGTACTCACCAGTATAGCTATGAGTGCTCGAGCTCTAGCATGATCGAATGCTCTCGCAGCAGTTGCAATATCTGAGAAGGCAAATAGCGCCCGCCAGCTCGCTGATGCTACTGTAAATGCAGGGAAAGCAGTCGCTCGTGGAGGGCTCAATATTGTGGCCGCTGGAGCTGCACTCGGAGCCGCAGGCAATGAAGTAGTACAAGCTAATAAATTCACGAAAACTGCATGAGAAGCACTGAAGTTCACGACAGCTGATGCGGTGATACGCGCATCGACACGATCCGAGTGAGAGAAGAGCTCTCTCGGATTCGAGCAATTCATGACGAATCTCGCGAAGAACACAGCGATGTTCACAGCCTTTGCCAGTGTAGAAAAGTTCATGAATGTACAAGCACTCGATCGAATCAAGTGAGGATTCGGCCTGAAAGACAGTAATAAGCTCTTCGTCCTTCTCGATCTTCCTGCTCTTACCGTCGGTGATATCGCCGTGATGCAAGCCATGCATGCTGCTGAGACCGGCAAGTTCGAGCTCGATATGCTCGGAGTCTATCAGGGTCTGGCATTTCGAGTCGGTATGAAAGGGACCGAATGACTGATCAAGCAGTTTCCAAATATCTCAGAGAAATTCCGGCAGAGGTATGGTGATATAAAAGATCGAGTCAGGACGAATACGCCAGAACCTACGCTTATACCGGAATGATCTTTCCATGGAGCAGATGACATGGCACATGGGGCACGACTCGAGCCTGCAGGACCAAAGGTATCTCGTGTAAAAGAAGCAATAAAACAAAGTACTCCAGCTGAATTTCTACAAAAACTAGATACACTGAGCGTATGATCAACTGTGAGTTTTCATCATCCTGGAAATGCAGTTCATCCAGAAGGAATTATGTCATTTCAAATTCTTTCGGGCAATCGAGTCGAGATAATTCAGATGCCGAAAAGATCATGAGATGGAAGTGGAAAGATGAACTATACTCTCACAGCAGGAGATACTGTAGGAATCAAGACAAGTAATTTTTCAGATGGTGCAAGTATCACTTTCACAAAAGATGGAAAGGCAACTCGTATCGATCTATCAGACGCAAAGGGTATCACCCTCCAGCCATCAAGAGACAAATCAGAAGCCACTTGATGAAAAAAACCTGAAGTATCACCAGTCAAGAGTCCAGAAATAGGAGATATTTCAAATGTACTGAAAATAAATGATAAAATCTCTAAAATGAAGTCCGGTGATACGATCAGTGTCACGACACAAAATGGAACTTTCGTATTCCAGAAACTCTCCGATGATGGATGATATAAGCTTCTATCTACTACCAATGCTAAACATAAAGAAAAAGTATGAAAAACTTCCAAAGCTATAGGGTTTATGGGTGGGAATAGGTGATTTGTAGCTGAAAGTCTCATGGGATGATGAACAACGACTGTGAAAGCGATCGAGTTTAGTACACCAGATGCTCCAAAAAATTATTTCCGCGAAAAAAAAGCAGGAGAACCTCTTCGTCTTTGATGGGATGGCAAGACAGCAGAGGGAAAATGAAAAACCCCAGAATGAAAATCGCCACGAGATACCCTTATCGAAAATCGACAATTACTCGAGACGAGAAAAGCAGAGCTCGAACAATATAAAAAAGAGAAGCCTGGAGATGTCTCTCGTGATGCAGATCTCTTGCGTGTCGAGACTGAACTATGAAAAGTGAAGGCAGCACTATGAATACTCAGTCCAGAATTTTTCCAGAATATCAAGGGCCTTCTCGGAAAGCCACATGCTGAATTCTTATCAAGTATAAAAAATACATTGGGGAAGTGAGAGTTTCCTTATTTTCCATGAAAGGACGGATACATCTGGAGTATCCGTAAGATCGAACCAGGAAAATGAGTCGGCAAAGAATCTGTGACAATATGAGAACTGGGTTCAAACAAGGAGATCGTCATAACCATGTGAGAACTCAAAGATACGATCAATGGAAATATCAAAAAATATACAGAATGGAGGAAAGCAAATGCAGCACAAGATGCATGAACTCTCGTGGAAAAACCAAAGCGAAATGAAGTGACTGAGAAATTTTTCGCAAAACTGGAATGATACAACGTCCCGAAAGATCTCGGGGAATTCATAGAGTCCCTGAAAGTAGTGCTCAAATGAGAGAAATACCCACAATATCCAGGATGAGATGGACTGATCTATACGATCCGTGCTGTCAGAAAAGGTCCCGATCCTCTCGTCACCGTAGGAGTCCTCGGTCGCAAGAAGACAGACAATGTACGAGCCTCTGAACTTCGAGAACATATCGATGTAGTGATCGTAAACTACAGGGAAGGTATGCGAGATTCACCATTACCTCGTACCGATCTCGTCCCTATGACAGTACTTCCTGCCGTCCCTAAGGGTGAAGCTTGAGCCGGAGAGTGATGAAAGAAGTCTGGAGACTCAATCACGCATGATAAAAATGGAAGAGTGATCGACCGATGAGCCCAGGCCCGTATCGATGCTGAGCATGGTGTCGGAAAGGATGCAAAATTAGCTCAAGACTCTGCACAGGTATTCGAAGCTGCGACAATGGGTCCACCAAAGCCGAGAGATATACAGCAGCGTACCAATATCGAACAATCTATCGCAAAAACTCGTGCCGATATCGCCAAGATGAAGGGAGAACTCCGTGATATGGAGAACTCTACAGGAAACTATGATGGCGTCGCTCCGAACGCTGAAGTAATAGCAAAACAGCGAGCAGATATCGCTCGGGCTGAGAAGCACCTGACATCTCTGAACACCTCTCTCGGGGAACTCTTCCCTCAGAGACAATCACGCCGCGAGACACAGGAACATCTGCGTGCCGATCGTCAGAAACTCATCGATATGACTCCAGAAGGTCGTGCTGCTGAGCTCACTCGGGTACAAGCAGAAGGCAAAGAACTCATCGGAAAAAAGTGAGAACTCGAGAAAAAACTCGAAGCAGAGAAAGATAGGGTTCCTTATGATGAGAGACGCGCTATCGAGAAAGATATCGAAGAGATCACCAAAAAAATCGATGCCAATAAGCGTCAAGAAAACATGGTCAAACGTGCTGATGCGATCGCTACGAAGCTGGCTGAAAATGGTATAGACCCTACTGCTGCAGCTGCTGCTCTCGCAGATCCAGGTGAAAGGAAGAAGATGGCAGACTGGCTCGACAAACAGAGATCAAATAATACAGTAAAATGACTCGTTATCCTCGCTGCACTTATCGCACTCGGATTCCTTCTCTGGCCAAAGTGATGAAAAGAAGATGATGCGACTGATCCAGGAGTTGATCCAAACTTACCATCATGACCACAGCTCGACGCAGCATGCGGAAGAAAATCGAATGTAGAGCAATCTACTTTAAAAGATGGAAGAAAGAGTGATGTATGAGCTATACTTACAGAGTCTCGCCGCGAGAAAATATCAAACAAATTTATGAAAGATCCTGCTTGGAAAGAGGTAACTACGCAATTTGAAGCAAATAAAGTACTCCTCAATAAATCATGATTTGCAGCTGCATTCGAAGAAATGCTGAAAGATCCAAAACCTTCAGCCGTCCAGCGTATTCAGCAATGGATAGCAATGAAAAATGAAGATGTCAGAACAGGGCAAGATGGTATCCTCGGACCAGAGACAGCAAGATCACTCATAGCATTTATGAATGTTTGCAAGGAGAGTAAAATAGTACCAAACCAACCTCCTAAAAGGGATGCCGAATAATTGGATAGCGCAATTTTCTTTCTACTGACATAAGTAATCTCAATGCACTGATCAAAATAAGTTGTATTCTCATATAAGATTATGACTTGAGTATACTCACGATATTCCTCCCTCCTTCGAATATCCGATTCTCCACTATCTCATATCATGTCTCGTTAAAGAAGTTTTCAAGTTCAGAAAGGGTAAATCCATGATAGTACCGGGAGTATGCCCCGATCTTGATCGAGTAGTCACCATTTCACTGGTGACTACTTTCATATCGTGGCTGTTCTCTGAGATTCCAGTTCGTCATATAGATGCGCCCTCCTGGTGCGAGAAATCTCTGTATATTTTCTAAAACGTTACTTCGTTCTTCATGAGTCTGGAGATGATGGAATGACGCAAGAAAGAGGACGACATCGAAGGATGTATCTTCGATTTCCAGGCTTCAGAGTGACATCATATCGACCGCTTCAAAGTGAAAATCTGGATGGAGTCTTCTCGCTTCTTCGATCATCCCGAGAGAGCTATCGAGTCCAAGATAGGATGAGAAAGTATATCAATTTTTTTCTGCTTCTTCGAGGAATCTTCCATTGCCACAGCCGATATCGAGGACCGATTTATATCCTTGTGATCGTATATCTGCAAGGATAGCGTCGAGCTCTGGCCAGGGGTGATTTTTCCGACTCTCGGAAAATGTATGAGCAAAATGATCGTAGGACATGGATACATCATATGGAAAAGCTGATTGACTCAAAACAAAAGATACTATAATAATCAAGCTCCTTGCTTCCAGGAGGAGCAAGGAGTTTTACTCCTTAACGCTTTTCATTTTATGAAAAGATTCCGTTTTGATCTTCCCTACTGGAAGCATCGGTCTGTACGAATAGAGTTTTCTCTTCTACAGAAACGAGTCGTGACGCGGAAACGCTAGACCGATAAAGAAAAATCCCCATTTGCGTGGGGATTTTTCAAAGGAGTTTTACTCTTGTCCGTTTTGAAGACATAAATATTATATCAGATATTCTCAATTTGCAAAACTTTTTTACCTTTTGGGAAATATCTTATCGAGGACATTTTGATCCTTTCTCCAGTTTTTATGGACTTTCACGCGCAGTACGAGAAATACTTTTTTATCGAATATTTCTTCGAGTAACACTCGAGATTCCATACCGATCTTCTGGATTTTCGCGCCTCATTTACCGATGACGATCACCTTCTGTGAATCTGATTCGACATTGATATAAGCTTGTACCCGAAGCATCGGGAGAGACTTCGGTGTATCTCATCATTTCTCCTCGATCTGAGTGACTTCGACATAGCAAGCGTACGGGATCTCATCTCAGAGTTCGAGAAAGAGTCTTTCGCGAATGACTTCAATGATTCGAAGATCCATCGACTGATCAGTATAGAAATCAGGATCATAGAGGTAGGGTCACTCGGGAAGGAGAGAGGCAATACGATCAAACAGTTCTTCGAAGCCAATACGGGCTACGGAGTCAATACGTAGATCGACTCATTTCTGAGGATAGCTCTTATTCTCCATATCTTGTTTCGTCTCGATACGGATGACGGGCTTATGGATTTTTTCGAGCAGGGTATCGATGCGCTCATCTTCTTCGCCGTAGGTCCGAGTGGGATCGAGAAGCCTGAGTATTACGTCGGCCGAGTGGAGAGAGGCATAAGCCTCAGAGTTTATGCGTTCATTGATATCATAGACTTTCTGGCTCCCATATTGTTCTCAGGAGTGATTGTGTATTCCGGGAGTATCGAGGAATATCATCTGTATCCCCTTTTCTTCATCGGTGAATATCCCAGGGATACTCCTCTGAGTTGTCTGGGGGCGATGAGAGATCGCAGAGACTTTTTCTCAGATAAGGGCATTGAGGAGAGTGGACTTCCCCGCATTCGGGCGACCGACGATGGCGATATATCAAGTTTTAGGCATAGAATCTATTTTTTAGTTGTAGGATCACTTTATCCGAAGGTCACTTATAAGCAAATCGATAAAAAAATCGAGCATGAAAAGAGAGTTTTTTTATATCTTGTGATTTGATCTTCCCCATGAGATTTTCATATTCATCTATTTGTGCACGTATCCATTTCTTTATGCTTTCAGGATACTCGGCTGGATTTTGGTACATTATCAATGATGGTGCCTTTGGATCGATTTGGCTAACTGGCTGTAGATCTCTCACACTCATGAGATCTTCTATGCTGATACCATATTTTTCTGCATCCTCTTTTGATATGGCTCTTGCCTAGAAGATTTTAATAAAATTAAGATTTTCTAGGCTTTTTTATAAAAAGTTTTAATCATTCTAATGAGTTCTTTTTCAAGTTCAACTGTTTCTTTGGTATATCTCCATTCACACTCTTTTAAGTGGAGA
>JANNCQ010000006.1:0-5726 GCA_031386685.1 Candidatus Altimarinota bacterium
ATACGCATATCCTTTCTCTCTCACAATCAAAAATACACTCTTAGCAGAGTGTATTTTCTGTGATTGTTCGTTCGAAAGGCAACGGCATGATTCATCCCCAGCCTTAAAAGGCGTGGGGTTTTCTCAAAGTTGTTATAAAGATTGCTCGAATCGACAAATCCCTGATAGCTCATATAAATCTTTGAGGATTGATTTCCCATACTCGTAGCATCCATACAAAGATAAGAACCAAGGAGTTGGAATTTCTGACTGTGTCGTACATCTTCTGCTCATCTGATATGTCGAGAATAGCTCACATTTTTACTCTCTATGATATTCGTACTTTCCCAAACATTTTCGCTTCAAGTATTCGGAAGAGGTTTCTTGATATAAGTTTTTTTATAAAATTCTTCAAATTGTGCTTTTTGCTGAGGTATACTGAGATTTTTCAGTTCAGATATTTTTTGTTCGTATTCGTCTTTCGAATAAGAAATATTAAAAATAAAGTATGATGCATTTTCGAGTCAAAAACAGCCATAACAATCATGACATCCGTCACAATCGAGAAGGAACATGCAATTATGAGAATTTTTTACATTGTACGAGAATGCTATATCGTAGGAATCATAAATTTCGATACATTCATAGCAATTTTGCGCATTCATAATTCCCAGACAATCCATCGAATCATTGGAATTAACGACATCGACACTGTAGTTAGCATTTTCTGAATTATTAGCACTAAATGTAAGATAACAATTCTTTGTCCATGAACATCAGCCTGAGTATTCAGAGTTTTCGACTCAAGGTCATTTGCTTGCTCATGGCAGTGGGACTACTGTCATGAGCTCACCAAATTGATCAAAAAATAATCTCGAGCTATCATATTCTCTTCCATATTTTTTCGTATCCCATGCATCACTGTTCCATGCTTTTACTGAGTAGATAGGGTTTATCGCTGTCGGAGGAAATATCGAAACCATATCTACTCATGTCAGATCACACTTTCGTTTATAGAGTCTCTTCTCATTTCTCCAGGCAAGTCGTGTGAGTTTTCGACACTCTGGGCACATCTTAGGAAGGGGAAGTTCGAAAGTCTTTCACCCGATCGTTGGTGCAAGTCGAGTGAGAAAATCCCTATCAATATCGCTGATATCGAAGGATTTGCCACAGTGAGTACAGATGGGGGTTTCGAGGACTTTTTCAAGCATAAAGTATAAGGCTATGTTTAGCGAAACCTTCTTTCAAATCGCTCTTTTCTTCTCACGTCATAATGTTTTCTTGGTATCGGCAAGTGATGTTTGTGGTAGAATTCTAGTTCTGGTCGAGTGATCTTATAGTATTTTCCAGACACTTCGCACTCGATTGCCCAATTGAGTATATCATCAGGTACTTCATCGATACTTACAGGGAGTCGGGAGGCTGGTATATATTTCTCTGCTTCAGGACGAGGATGCTCATAGTCATTCCAGTTGAATCATTTTTTTATGATATTTTCTTTTGCTTCAGGGAAATAGTCTTGTGCTACTGTCTCATTATATCACCAAGGGGAGAACTGAGGAGAGATATACTCTCACCATTCGCTATCACGTATCATATTTTTTATGATTTTTTTCACTATATCTTCATATTCTTCTTTCGAATATTGCTTATTGAAGATATAATAAGATTTATTTTTGAGTCATACACATCCTATACAATCACTACAAGCATAGCAAGAATAGCAGTAATACATCCTCGATGTATTCGTCCATACAGCATAGCAACCCATAACACTCGATGCGTCACTTCCTACCGCCACACACTCATAGGCATTCTCGAGTGTATATCACCAAGAGAAGCAATCGTAGACATCTTCCGATTTTCAGAGAGTATTTACGTATTTACAGTTCTGAGAGTCTACTACATCCGTCGCAAAATGTACATTCGAGCAATTCGATAAATGGTTTCCTGTGACATTCTCACTTCCATAGTTTATCATCTTCTCTAGACTCTCCTCTTTCTTCATGGAAGTAAATAGATCTCGAAGTTTCATATAATCATGTGATCAATTCGGATTTTGATATTTTTTCTTCTTTTCGAAGAACTCTTCCTTTGTATATTGAATATTTCTTATCAGATATTTCTTATTACTCTGGCCATCACAAAGGAGGCAGTCACTACATCCTCTCATGTTATAGCAGAAGTCGACATTTCTACAATCCTCTGACTCTTCGAGAGAGAGGCAGTGAGTACATCGAATCAATCCTATAGAATCAAAACAATCCTCACTTTCTCGGATAAAGTATGAATCAAAAATATCATGTGAAAAGTAGACGCTTTCCGAATACTCACAATCTTCACTGTTGGCGACATTAAATACGAGATAACAATCCTTGATATTATTGGTTCCATTTACGTATTCAGAATTTTCATTCGTAGAATATGAATTCGAAAGGCAGGGAATATACGCAGTTTTGAGCAGGAGATTATATTGCTCCGAGAAGGATTTCGAAAAATCATAGTCCCTACCACTCGCGATATTATCAACTTCATCACTCCACCATAATCCTTGTTCTATAGGTTTATAGGGTCTATTCGGAGGATAAAATGTGATAATATCATTACCACTGATCGCACAAGTACTCTTATAGAGATAGTACATCCCTCGCCAAGAAAGCCTTCTTCGCATTCTCTCTTCGGGAGAGAGTGTCGGTGGAGGGATGAGAAATCGCTCTCCTCAGATAACAGGAGAAATCTTATCATAAAAAACAAGATCCTCATCAGTGATGACGAACTCTTTTCCCGAGATGCGGCAGGTGCGAGTGATGGGCATAACTAGTAATTAAGATATATTTTTGTTCGGTCTCTATATCGTTCATCTGGATGTTTCCGCGGAATAGGGAGATTGTGACGCCTATAGAACTCGAGTTCTTGCCGTATGATTCGAAATGGTTTCCCACTCACTTCACACTCTATTGCCCAGTTGAGTATGTCATCAGGTACTCACCCTATAGTATCTGGAAGTTTACTCGCTGGGATGATTTTCCCTACTTTCGGAAATGGAGCTTCATAGTCTGACCAGTAAAATCACTCAGATAGAGCTTCTTCTTTCGAGAGAGGATGTTTCACCATATTCATCGTCTCATTGTATCCGAAGTGACTGTATTTTGGTGGGGTAAATTCTCCCCATTCATTAGTTTGTTTCATATGAGCGATAATCTTTGGAACGAGGTTTTCATACTCTTCCTTTGTATATTGTTTATTGAGTATACAATATTCCGACTCACGAAGTCCGACGCAACCGAAACAGTCACGGACATTTCCTATACAATACACAGAATAAAAAATCCTTGCAGTATTTGCCCAAATAGAAGTGGAAAAATATATATCGCTCGTGGCTTCTCCGATCACGAGAGACTCATATGCACGATCGAGACGATCTCACCAATTATGACAATCAAGAGCCATCCGGGTATCTCGGAGTCTTCAGGAATAACGTATATTTTCACTATCATTGATTATTGTGGAATGAGAGACATTTCTCGAGTCAAATACTCTCGATGCGTGTGAGACATTCTCAGATCCCGTATTTTTTGAAATATATCATGGATATCAATTTTCCCTGAGAAATGTTTGATAGTTCATCTTTTGTCTGGAGAGAGATAGGGCATAAATTTTCTCGATTTCTTTTTTGTATTCGATTTCTGTGAAGGATTGGTTATAGATAAAGTATTGTTGGTTTCGGAGGCCGAAACACCCATAACAATTTTTACATCCCTCACAGTCATAAAGAAAAAGTGAATCTCGACAATCTCGGATATCAAATGAAAAATGGACACTATAACAATTCCGGGCATCGAGAAGCTCATAACAATTCTCACAATCAGAAATACCGAAACAATCGATACAATCCTTCGAGTCCCACATGTCCACCGTATAAGAACAATCTTCAGCATCTCCAGCATTAAAACAAAGATAACAATTTTTGAGCCCACTGCAATTATCCGAGTAATCAGAGTTATCCATAATTCTCGATATCGACTTTCCTGGCATAGGAACAAGTTTTTTCAAGTTTCCCCATTGCTCGAAAAATGATCTCGAGAAATCAAAATCCCTTCCATATTTGTGTGCATCCCATTTATCTGAGTACCAATATTCACTCTCGTATACTGGACACGGAGCATCAGGAGAAAAGAGGGAGATGATTTCTTTTCCCGTCGCATCACATTTCCGCTTATAGATATTTTTCTCATTTCTCCATGCATATCGACGAGTCTTTCGGCACTTCGGACAGTGAGTCGGAAATGGCAGACTGAACTTCCGTCAAGTGATAGTCGGTACAAGTCGAGTAAGAAAATCCGCATCGATATCGGTGATATCGAACTTCGAAGAGCAGTGTACACAGGTGCGAGTTTCGAGAATCGTTTCAGGCATAATTTGAATTATGATTATATTTATATATTTTGCAAAGAATTACCTCACCACTTCCCTCAGATAACACTCCTCACAATATACTCTCTCACTTCTCTCTGGAGAGTATGTCGTGATCATATCTTTCTCACACTTGTCACACTTTCTCTCAAAGAGTTTCCTCGGATTCCTCTTCTTTATACGATCCATATGTCGTATATCAGGGTGTCTTCTCGGGATAGGGAGGTGATGCTTTCTGTAGAACTCGAGTTCCTGCCGTATGATTCGAAATGGTTTCCCACTCACTTCACACTCTACTGCCCAGTTCAGGATATCATCTGGTATACTCTCGATCATATCGGGAAGTTTATTCGCAGGGATGATCTTCTCGACTTTCGGAAAAGGAGGCTCATAGTCACTCCAGTTAAAAATAGGTCAATGGAGGAAAGTATCGTTTGGAGCTCCTTGAGAAAGGAGCTGTCACGAAGTGACTGAGGATTGGGGTTTCTGAGTATCTTGTTCTCAGAGCACCAATCCTCCGCTTCGTCCTACGGACTCATCACCTCCTTTCTCAAGGAGGTTTGAGAGAACTTCTTCTCTTGTCATAGGATAGTACTCATTTGCTACCGTTTCATTATATCAAAATGGACTCATAGAAGCAGGGAAGAACTCTCACCACTCTTCATCACTCATCATCTTCTCGATAATCCGAGGGATTAATGCCTCATATTCTTCCTTGGTGTATTGGCGGTTGAGGATGCAGTAGGACTTGTTACGGAGTCAGGTACAGAGGAAGAGATGAGAAGAGCCCGAACAACTATCACAATAGACTAAATTCGTAACATCGGGCCAAATATTTAATGAAAAGAGTCATCTATGCGCATTCGCTCAAGTTCAAAGAGATTCATACTGAAGTGTAGTGTTTCATTGACCATAATTTATATCCATTGAATCAGTAAGGGCATCTACAAAATATGAGTAATAAACATTTTCAAGGTCCGCTCAGTCAAAAGTAAATTTTGCACCTATGGTATTTTGTAGATTTTCTCCGTAAGATTCAAGGACATTTGTAAAGTTACTAGATCTTCTTACCTGAGTACCAAGAAATCAGGAAAATTCTTGTAAAAGCTCAGTAGTTGACTTATTCTCGTATTTTTCTCTTTCTTTTTTATACTCAGATGGAGTAAGGGCAGTATTTTTTATATGATATTTCTTATGGCTCTTGCCTAGAAGATTTTAATAAAATTAAGATTTTCTAGGCTTTTTTATAAAAAGTTTTAATCATTCTAATGAGTTCTTTTTCAAGTTCAACTGTTTCTTTGGTATATCTCCATTCACACTCTTTTAAGTGGAGA
>JANNCQ010000011.1:0-24985 GCA_031386685.1 Candidatus Altimarinota bacterium
AGTCCGTAGGAGTGCACCAGGAGGAGATGATAAAGAAATATATTGATGATCAGTGACAATAATTCCTAGAAGGAGAATAGATACTTCGTGTATACGAGAACGGGCAAGCCCCATGCCTTTAGGCTGGGGTAGCCTTTACTAAAACTTTATTCTTAATGGGGTGACTGATATACATTAGACAAGACTGGTACTCGCCGTCGTGATTTCAAAGTGATCATCCCTATAGGTTTCTGCTGTACCATCCGATTCATGAGAGAAGAACTCTCAGACATCTCGATTATTTTCAAAGTAATTGAGTGTAGGGATGAGACGACCGATAATCACATTTTCCTTCAGTCATTCAAGGTGATCAATCTTTCGAGAAGTCGATGCATCCACAAGAACGCGAACTGTCTCTTGGAACGAAGCCGCTGAGAGCCAAGACTCTGTGAAAAGTGAGATTTTCGTCAGACCAAGAAGCATCTGTATACCGATTGCTTCTTTTTGTCCTGCATGCGTAAGTTCGCGATTCTCCTTCGAGAAGCGGATGATATCGACGATATCTCCAGGAAAGAAGGTCGAATCTCCAGCATTCGTGATACGAACCTTAGAGAACATCTGTCGAACGATGAGTTCGATATGCTTCGCATTTACTGTCTGTCCTTGAGATGAGTAGATTTCTTTGATATCGTTTACGATATAGAGCTCGGCCGCAAGAGGCCCTGCTGTATCCATAAGAGACTGGAGACTGACATGTCCTTCGATAAGCTTCGCACCGATCTTCACGATACTATCTTCTTTGACGAGAAGGTTGCGTCCAGCTGGAGCGCTATACTCGACGACTTCTGGAGCGAGATCTTCGATCGTGATGATCTCATCTGTGACTTTCAGGACACGTCATGGTTGTACTACTTGGATTTTTTGTTTTGATTCTTTTCCTTTAGCGATGATCTGCTTCATCTCGACAGTATCGCCTTTTTTCACGAGGATATTCATCTCGACCTCTCCGATATAGTATTCACGAGTCTGCTTCTCGAGTGCTTCGAGACCGATTTTCACCTCGCCTCATTCTTTTTCGATATGTGTGACGCGACATTCAAATGGTGCAATTTCAGCAAGATATTTCGGATTTCGTGCTTCGAAGAGCTCTTCGACTCGAGAGAGACCAGCCGTGATATCTCCACCTTCCTTCGCGACTCATCCAGAGTGGAAGGTACGCATCGTGAGTTGAGTTCCTGGTTCACCGATCGATTGGGCTGCGATGATACCCACGGGAGTACCGATCTTCACGATATCAGCAGTGGCAAGATCGAGCCCATAACACTTCTGACAAACTCCTTCTTCCGTCTCACAGGTGAGTACTGATCTCACTGCGACCTTAGTCGCAGTAGAATCCATGATATCTTTGAGCACTTCCTTCGTGATGAGAGTCGCCTCTGGGATGAGGACTTTACCACTTGCATCGAGGACATCCTTAGCGGTGAATTTACTATATATTTTATTCTCGAATGTATCTCCGAAGAGTGTCTTTGATTCACTGCGATCGAACTGCTCGTATTGGAGAGTGAAGCAATCATTCTCTCGTACGAGGATATTCTGTGCTGCATCCACAAGTCGTCGAGTGAGGTATCCTGATTGGGCCGTCTTGAGGGCTGTATCCGCCTTACCCTTTCGTCATCCATGTGTCGCGATGAAGTATTCGAGTGTCGAGAATCCTTCCTTCAAGTTTGATTTGATCGGAAGTTCGATCGTCTTCCCTGTCGGTGATACGACGAGACCCTTCATACCACAGAGCTGAGTCACGTTTCACCAGTTTCATCGAGCTCATGAATCCACGAGATTATATATAGGATTGTTATGATCGAAATTCTTTTTCATTTCTTTCTCTATTCGAGATTTTACTCCACTCCAAGCCTGGAGAGACTGGAGATAGCGCTCATCTTCGGTTACGAGACCATGCCAGTGAGCTTTTTGGATTTCTTTGATTTTTTCTTCTCCTTCTTTGACGAATCCATACTTCTCATCCGGGATGATCATATCAAATACTGATACCGTCAGCCCTGAGAGTGTCGCATACTTAAATCCAATATTCTTGATTGCATCAGCGAGATAAGCAGTCGGCTCACTACCAAAAAGATCAAATGATCGAGAAAGAAGTTTTTTTGCTGCAGTCTTTCCGATAGTCTCATTGACGTATCCGATTTCTACGGGAAGAATCTGATTGAAAAGGAATCTTCCATAGGTCGTATCGAGGATGACACCGTCTACTCGAAGTTTGATCGGAGTATGAAGAGTGATGACATTATTCTCATAGGCACTCATCGCATCATCACCGCTCGCGAAGACGTATTTCTGATCGATAGGATCAATCTTCGTGAGATAGTAACACCCGAGGATCATATCTTGTCCTGGTGCGACGATCGGCTCACCATTGGATGGATTAAGCATATTTTTCGAAGTCACCATGAGACTTGATGCTTCATTCTGAGCTTCCATGGTAAGAGGAAGATGGACTGCCATCTGATCTCCGTCGAAGTCTGCATTAAACGCAGTACAACAAAGAGGGTGGAGTCGGATAGCCTTACCATCGATAAGGACTGGGCGGAATGCCTGGATACCGAGACGATGAAGGGTCGGAGCCCGATTGAGGAGGACATATTTCCCTTCTATCACTTCATCGAGGGTATCCCATACTTCCTTCGTATGTTCTTCGATGATTTTTTCTGCATGTTTGACATTGTATGCATACTCATGTTCGATGAGCTTACCGATGACGAATGGCTTAAAAAGCGTAAGTGCCATAGTCTTTGGGAGACCACACTCATTCATCTTGAGTTCTGGACCGACGATGATAACCGAGCGTCCTGAGTAGTCGACACGTTTTCCGAGGAGATTCTGACGGAAGCGGCCTTGCTTACCTTTGAGGATATCAGCCAGTGACTTCAGTTTCTTTTTTGTCGCTGTCGTGTATCCTGGACGATTCGAGCGTACATCACCATTGAGAAGCATATCGACGGCTTCTTGGAGCATACGTTTTTCATTCTTGAGGATCACGTCTGGAGCACCGAGCTCTGTAAGCTTGCGGAGGCGATTATTTCGGTTAATGACACGACGATAGAGATCATTGAGATCTGACGATGCGAATCGTCCACCATCAAGCTGGATCATCGGACGTAGGTCTGGAGGGAGGATCTGGAGAGCGGCTAAGATGAAATTCTCTGGTCTCTGATCACTCTTAAAAAGTGATGAGGCAAGCTTCAATTTTTGGAGGATTTTTTTATGCTTACTTTTCGGAGCAATCTTGAGTTCAGCTTGATTGACCGCGATGAAGTCTTTGAGATCGATACGTTCGAGAAGGATCTTGAGATACTCGGCACCGGTACCACCCTTAAATACATGAGGGAATCTCTCATAGAGGATACGATAGTCGAGCTCTCCTATGACTTCGGCTTCACCGAGAGATTTCAGGAGATCTCGGAGCTTCGCATACTCAGTATCGAGCTCGTCGATACGATGAGTATGGAGAGATTCCATTTCAGCGAACTCTTTTTTCGAGATTTTCTTCTCTTCGAGCTGAAGTGTGAGATTGCCGATCGTCTGCTGGACTTCTTTTTGGAGAGTTATCTTCTGATTTTTATAGGCGTTCTCGAGCTCTCTCAGAGACTCGTCACGCTTCTCTTCATAGACATCTGTGATGATATACGAAGCGAAGTAGACGACTTGTTCGAGCTTCTTGACGGAAATATCAAGGAGTAGTCCCGTACGAGAAGGGACTGACTTCAGGTACCAGATATGAGCGACAGGAGCTGCGAGCTCGATATGCCCAGTACGCTGACGGCGCACCTGACTCGTCGTGACTTCGACACCACATCGCTCACAGATGACACCTTTGTACCGGATACGCTTATACTTACCGCACGCACACTCATAGTTCTTGCGTGGACCGAATATCTGTTCACAGAAAAGCCCTCCACGTTCTGGGCGCTGCGTACGATAGTTTATCGTCTCAGATATGAGTACTTCTCCATACGAGAGAGCTCGTACATCTTCTTTGGCGGCAAGTCCTACGGCGATCGCTCGGAGATTATCGAGATTCTTCCCGACGGTGATATCTCTCTTTCATGCGAATCGTCCTATCTGGGAGTAGTCAGTGATCTTATCATTGAGAAAATTCTCGAGGTCTTTGGTCATTGGAAACATAGTTTTTTAAGTTAAAAGTATAAAGTTAAAGGTTTAAGACTTCTGTCATTTCGACCGAAACGAACGGAGTGAGTGGAGTGGAGAAATCTTGCTCTGTATTCTAAAGCAGGATGTCTCCTATAGTCGACATGACAGGAACCTTCCGGACTTTATCACTTTGTTCTTCGTATCACGTGAGTGAAGAGAGCAAAGGAGAAGTGAATTCTCTTTCTCTTGGCAAGCCATACGAAGGAAGTGGCGGGATGTGGTGGACTAGTTATTTGTTTTAAAGAGTGGTTATCAATGTGGTACCGAAAAATATAATCATCCAAGTTATATCGAGAGTTAATCAATTTATAAGTAGTTGTTTCCCATGAGAATTTTTTGATATATATAAAAAATATCAGACTAGTGTAACTAATATAGCAATAAACAAGAAGACTCCAAAGAAAGACCAGAAGGGATAATGAATAGAGATACCAAGAGTAATAACAAGTGTAAAGGCTATTACTATTACTTCAGCTATTGCAACTAATGTTACTCATTGCATTAAAAGTCTCCAGACATCCTTCTTTAAGAGAAATAGGATAACAGACACTCCAGCTACGCATAGAAGTATAGCGTTTATTGTTGTTAAAATAACATCTACCATTATCTATCAAAAGTTAAGTATAATTACTCCGTATCTCTATCCCCTTCTGGCAAGCTCGTCGTCACAGGTGCCTCGTCTTTGATCGCTTCAGTCAGCTCTGGGATATCGACTTCGACATCGAACTGTCCTTCGAGCTTCTCGAGCTCTTCGAACCTCGCTTTCATACGTGCTTCGAGCTCTTCGACTTCCTCTTCTCAGAGAAGATCGATACTCACATTGAGTGCTTGGAGCTCACGAAGGAGGACATTGAATGACTCTGGAACATTCGGACGGCGGATCTTCTTTCATTTCACGATTGCTTCATAGAGCTGTGTACGACCATTGATATCATCTGATTTGACAGTGAGCATTTCTTGGAGGATATTGGCTGCACCATACCCTTCGAGTGCCCATACTTCCATCTCTCCGAGACGCTGACCTCCATTTTGAGCCTTACCTCCGAGCGGTTGCTGTGTGACCATAGAGTATGGACCGACACTTCGAGCATGGATCTTATCTTCGACGAGGTGATGGAGTTTTAGCATATATTTGACTCCGACCATCGTCGTCTCTTTGAATGATTCTCCCGTTTTACCATTATAGAGCTGGACTTTCCCATCAGGAGGGAGTCCTGCTTTTGCCATAAGTATACTGATCTGATCGGTCGTCATACCATTGAGGATGGGCGTCGCGACTTTGATACCAAGCTTACGAGCTGCACCTCAGAGGTGTGTCTCGAGTACTTGTCCGATGTTCATACGTGAGATGACACCGAGAGGATTGAGGATAATATCGACGGGTGTACCATCTTCCATGAATGGCATATCTTCACGAGGGACGATACGAGAGACGATACCCTTATTTCCATGTCGTCCTGCCATCTTATCACCGACTTCGATCTTACGAGTCTGAGCGATATAGACTTTTACTTGTTTGAACACTCCTGTCGGAAGATTGTCCCCGTCTTCACGACGAAGGACATGGATGCCGATGACTTTACCACCTGATCCTGATGGAAGGACGAGAGATGAGTCTTTCACGTCTTTGGATTTATCACCAAATATAGCCCGAAGCAGTCTCTCTTCTGGAGAGAGTTCGACTTCACCCTTTGGAGTGACTTTACCGACGAGGATATCTCCGGCCTTTGCGTACGCACCGATTCGGACGATACCATCGACATCGAGATCTTTGAGTTTCGCTGTCGAGACATTTGGGATATCATTGGTCGTCTGCTCAGGGCCGAGCTTCGTCTCACGGACATCCATGACATATTCATTGATATGTACCGAAGTATAGAAGTCATCCTGCATGAGATGCTCAGAGATGATGATCGCATCCTCATAGTTATATCCTTCCCATGGCATATAAGCGACGAGGAGATTTTTCCCTATAGCGAGTTCGCCGTTATCTATTGATTGTCCATCAGCAAGGATATGACCTGCAGGGAATTTCTCACCCGTGGATACTCGTGCCCACTGATGCAGCATCATATCATGATTTGAGCGTTCGAATGTACGGAGCGGGTAGGTGATCTTCTTTCCATTTGCATAGAGGACCGATATATGCTTCGCATCGACACCGATGACTTCTCATGCATCCTCTGCCTTGATCACATATCCAGAACCTTCAGCGATGATACGCTCCATACCAGTACCGACTACAGGCGAATCAGCACGCACAAGTGGTACTGCCTGTCGCATCATGTTCGTACCCATTTCTGCTCGAGTCGCATCATCATGTTCGAGAAATGGTATCAGAGTCGTCGTCTCGCTCATCACTTGCTTGGGGGATATATCGATATGAGTCACCTCACCGACATAGGCGACGGTCGCCTCTGAAGCCTTACGAGCGGATATACGAGTATCGACAAAGTTCCCATATATATCAGTCTTCGTATTTGCTTCTGCTATGACGAGACTCCGCTCTTCATAAGCATCGAAATACTGATGATCTCACGAGAGGAATCCTCGTACTTCGATCGTATCTGTTTTTACAGTCTTTACGATTTCTTTTGCGATCTCTGCTGTTATAAGGGTCTTCTCTGGAACTATGACTTTTCATTTTTCATCTTTGACGTCTTCGAAGGTGATACGATTCGTGAGTTCTCCCTCAGTCACTTTCACAAAGTGATTGATGATACGAAATGGAGTCGTGATAAATCCATATTTATCGACACGAGCATACGATGAGAAATGCAGTACGAGACCGATATTCGGACCTTCTGGAGTCGCGATCGGACATATGCGGCCATACTGAGTCGGGTGGACGTCACGAACTTCGAATGAAGCTCGCTCACGTGTGAGACCTCAGACTCCGAGCGCTGTGACACGACGCTTATGAGAGAGTTCTGAGAGAGGATTACTTTGATCCATGAATTGTGAGAGCTGATTCGTACCGAAGAATTCTCTCATCACCGCAATCATAGGACGAGAGTTGATGAATGTACCAGGTACTGCATCTTCGAGATCCGTGATGATCGTCATACGATCTTTGGCGATCTTCTCCATACGAGCAAGACCGACTTTCACTTTATCATAGACGAGTTCTCCGACAGAGCGGACTCGGCGATTCTCGAGATGATCGATATCATCTGCATGGAATCCTATACGTTCATCACAAAGAGAGAGAAGATATCTGATACCCGCAAGAAAGTCTACACCCATAAGGACCTTTTCTGCTTCAGGATCTCCCGTGAGCTTCTTGTGGTCTTCATATTTTGTCGAGAGTTTGCGATTGATCTTGATACGCGCGACATCTCCGAGATCGAATTTCTTCGGATCAAAAAAAGTCGTCTGAAAAAGTTGCTCGACACGCTCATCGGTCCCGAGATCTCCTGGGCGCATCAGCTTATAGATGGCATAGAGTGCCTCCATACGATTCTTTGTCTTATCTTTCTCGATCGTCGGTGCGATATATTTCGTGATCCACTCATCTTCTCACTTAAATGCACCAAGTATTTCTGCATCGCTTTCATACCCAAAGGCACGGAGTATGACCGTCATAGGAATTTTTCTCTTTTTATCGATTTTCACATTGACTATACCTTTTTTTTCAAGTTCTATCTCAAACCATGATCCACGATGTGGGATGATCTTCATAGCATAGAGACCCGGACGTTGATCAGGTGTGAAAAACATACCAGTAGACCTGATAATTTGATTGACGATCACACGTTCGATACCATTCACGATAAATGTTCCCATCTCTGTCATGAGGGGGATACCTCCAAGGTAGACATCTTGCTCTTTGATCTCTCAGGATTGTTTATTGAGCATCTCGAAGCGGACTTTCATCGGAGCTTCATAGTTGAGATTCTTACGCTTACAGTCCGATACAGAGTATTTCGGCTCTTCGAGTGCGTAGCTCTTATAGAACACAGAGATCTTCTCTCCGGAGAAGTCATCGATCGGGAATGACTCTTCGAATGCTTTTCCGATTCGGCGTTCGAGAAAATCTCGGTAACTATCAAGCTGGACTTCTATAAGACCTGGAAGTTCGAGGATCGTACGATCATCATTGAAGAAGTATCTTCCCTGATCTTGATAAATCTCCCCAAGCTTTGAATCTTGAGGCACAGCGGAAGAAACTTTCGTTTCTTGTTTCTTTGTCATGGTAAATAGATGTTAGGTGGTAGATTTTAGATTCTAGAGTAGAGATACATTTCACTGCATTTTTAGCAAAGAAGTATACACTATTCTTATAATCTGTAATCCAGAGTCCAAAGTCTAGAATGTAATCTAGAATATGTAATCTAGAATTCATTTTGTGATATTTCTCTGGCTCTATCGTACCATGACAAGATGCGAAGAAATGAGAAGAGATGAGCACAAAAACGCCTCACGAGGAAAAACTAATTCATGAGTTCGTGAGGAAAACGTCTGTACTATATAAGAATTATCATATAATGCAAATCTTTTTTTATGATTTTTTCTGTTTTTTTGCAATTATTCTACATATGTGTTATTTTTAGATGAAGTGACATCTATTACTAGTTATGAATATGAAAAAAATATCTTCCAAAATAAAGAAATTTCGCAAGCCACTCTTGGTAGGAGTTGTCCTTGGCATAATTATAGCCCTCTTTCAAGGACTACTAATATATGCTGCAGGAGTTTTTAATCTCGTAGGTACGTATGGATCAGGTCATACGCTCTGAGTTTTTGATACCCAGGGTGGATGATGAAATGGGGGAAGTATTATATTTATCCCCTCATCAGACGAGTCAGCTCTCTGAGGATCATGAGTCTATATCGATACCGATGCAAATCCAAAAAAAATCACCGGAAACTTCTTCGTCCAGACAGTAGGATGGGTAACAATTTTAAATGCTGAACTGACTCCAAGCAATTCCCTTTCTGGATATGCATGGAGTGAAAATGCTGGATATATAGATCTGACTTCTGTAGATGGTACATACTCATGAGTATCATATGCCCCAGGATCACGATCGTTCACTGGATACGCATGGAGTGATACACTTTGATACTTATCATTTAGTTCATGAAGTAATCTCATCTTTAGGAATAAAGTAAAAATACTATGAAATATTGCTGGAAATAAAGCATTCGATACGGAATATGCTCTCGGGACGAAATTCGGAAGTATGAACTCTGCTGATGTGATAAATAGCATACGAAAAAATGTAGCTCTTACCACTCGATCTCTTCCGAGTACGAAGATGAACGCTCTCAATACAACAACGAATACCCTTTTTGATATTCTCTACTATAAAAGTACTGGTGCAACTCTCGCTATCACAGATCCAAATGGAAAAATGAAAGATTTCAGCAGGAAGGTACGTTCACTCATAATCGAATGAGGTGATCTCATCATCGATAGCGATATCGTGAAAGATCCAGGGGTGAATAGTCCTCGCACGATCATCGTACTGAAAAATGATGCTTGAAATGGAGGAAATGTGTACATAAAGAGTAATGTCAAAAATATCTATACCTCCATCATTGCTGAAGGATCGATCTACTCAGGAGATTCTCCAGGTGTTTTCTATAATGATACCCCTTCTAAGCTTATCAGCCTTCCGACTAACCAACTCTATATATATGGAACGATAATATCGAGAAATACAATAGGAGGATCTTCGAAAAATCCAGTATCTTGTCCATTTACTGAAACAAATTGTACATATGATAATGCTCTGATGTATGATTGGAACTATTTCAGGTCATTCGATAATAATCTCTCAAATCAATCAGATAAGAGTGGCAATGATGAATTCTCTGTAATCATCGAGACTGACCCTCGCATCATCAGCGATCCCCCTCCTGGTGTATCCCAATAATCACTCAATTCCACTATAACCCCATCTCTTCCTAATTTTCTCCCTATGAAGACCTCATACTCGTTCATCCGAAAAATCCTAATCCTCGCTATAGTTATACTCTTAGAGTCATCTGCATTTGCTGCAGTACCCTCTTCACCACCATCCTCTTCGAGTGCTCCGAATGGGGGATACTTTTCTGCATACTTCTGGAATATTATAGAATCGAGTGATTGTACTGGTGGAAGTTTCGTCACAGGATTTATCACTACATCAGGAAGTACCTATGGGACCAAGGTATGTACACCTGTCGATAGTTTTATCCGAAGCTATCTCTCTCTCAATACCCCGGTAACATCAGGAAAGGTGCTCGCATGATACGATGGTGGAGGGAGTGCAGTATTTATAGATACAAACTGGGTACAAAATGGTGCAAATGTATACTATAATGCAGGGAATGTAGGGATCGGGACGACGACTCCAGATAAACCACTTCATGTGATCACGAGTAACCCCATCAACAATGGAACTCAGTGAATCATCGTCGCTGAGAATATCTCTACGACCGGAAATGCTGGTATAAATCTGCGGGTCAATGGACCCAATACTGCTGCATTACAATTCTCTCAATGACCTTGGGCAATATCATCAAATACCGGATGAGCCCTTGCTTATGATATGGGAATAGCAACATGAGGAAGTCCATGATATACTTTTTATACCAGGACTAGTGGAGTCCAAACCGCACAAATGGTGATCAAGGATACTGGAAATGTCTGAATCGGGACGAGTACACCATGAGCAAAACTCGAAGTGAATGGTGCGGTCAAAATCACAGATGGTACTCAATGAGCAAATAGGGTCCTCACGAGTAATGCCACTGGACTTGCGAGTTGGCAAAACCAACAGCCTGCCTCGAATTTCCCGAATGATACGTGGGTGACGAGTAGTCCTGATGGTGCCAACAGACTCTACTTTACTAATAGTGGTCGTACCTTTTTTGGATCAAAGAATGGATACGAGTGGAGAAGTAGTTCTAATGCCAATATCGGAAGTCTCGATAATACGGGGAATCTATTAGTGAACTGAATACTCAGAAGTAATGTCAATGGTGCGGCTTATCTCCAGGGAGGAGACGATGCTACGATCAATGATGTAAATGTAGCCAATACCGTCGGAATCATCGGTCAACAAGATGCTACAAAGTGATCTATACAACTTGGAAATAATACAAGTTCCTATATCGCAGGATCCAGTGGGAATATCGGAATCGGAACCTCTACTCCTTTGTCAAAACTTCAAGTTGATTGAGGCACTGCTATGACGGGAGGATACAATAGAAATACTACCTTCTATGCAAATCATCCAACAGTACAATTCAAATGAATTTCCGATACAAATAATTCTGGATTTATCTGATATGATGCACAGAGCATAAGTGAAGCTCTGCGTTTCTGGGTAGGATGAACAACTAATGATATAGGAAATGCAGTTCTTGCTATGTCTATTAGAAATAATGGAAATGTCGGTATCTGAACACCTACCCCAACACAAAAACTGGATATAAATGGTGCAATAAATTCAAATGGTATATTTTACACTCCTTCATCGAGCTTTACCTTTAGAAATGTTGGCTGATCTTGGCTCCCTGTGAATTCTAGTGGTCTCAATATTGGAGACTGGGATACAAATCCGACATACGGACAAATCCTAGTGGGAAACTATGACTTCAACCTGCTCAGAGATAATGGTACTAGCATGTTATATGTGAATAATGCAGGCAACGTCGGTATCTGAACCAATACTCCGTGAGGTCCACTTGAGGTTCGTTCCGCTGCAGACAACTTACTGAATCTCACTCAGACTGATCCAGCTGATGGATGGAACTATATACAATTCAACTCCAATGCATGAAGACGATGGTGGGTGGGAACAGACTCTACTGGTATATTCACGATCGCACGAGATGGATCAGCAGCAACATCTGCTCGCATTGCAAATGCAGGACTCACTGTCGATGGAAATCTCGGAATCTGATCACCTACACCACAGTCCAAACTCGACGTGAATCTCAGTGGAAATTCCTATGCATCGATAGCATGAACTATCAGTAACGGAGAGTATGCGGGTCTCGCATTTGGCTACAGAGAAGACAATAGTAACTACCGAAAGACAGCTCTTGTCTATGAGAGGCAAGACGGTGCAGCACGATGAAAGATTCACTTTCTCAATAACTGATGAAATGATGCATCGAGTGCCACTCTCGCAGACTCGAAGATGACGATCCAGTATGATGGCAACGTGGGTATCGGAACCACCAGTCCAGGAACCAAACTTGATGTGAATGGAAATATTCGATCGAATTCGTCACTGATTACAACCAATGGAACAAATGCTATCTGGGATTTTACAAAAATCTCAAGTGATGGAGCTACATCCTACTATAATGCTGGAGATGCACAAAATGGTATCGCATTCCAATTCGATGGAGTAGAGAAAATGAGATTACTCCTAAATGGAAATCTCGGAATATGAACTTCTTCTCCATCTGCCTCTCTTGCCGTGAATAAGAGTGGACTCATATGATGAGCAGATCAATCTTACTATGATATATGAGCCTGACTTATTGCTGCGGGAACTTCCATCTACTCCTATGGAAGCATCTGTTCAGGAAACAATAATTGAAATTGTACAGGACCAAATGGTGTAGTGTTATGAGCAAATAATACGAGTGCATTCTCGAATTTCCCAAATTCATGAAATTCATTCGTAGGTTGAAAACTAGGAGTATGAATCGCATCGCCATGAGAAAGTCTCGATGTTGCCTGAAGAGTCCGAGTAGGGAGAGGATGACTCGTTTCAGAGTATGGCATTGTAAATCATACTAGAACGAAGACAGTTTGGTCTATAGGTTCTTCATGGAACCTTGATGGTGCAGCAGATACAAGCTTTGGGAATCTCTACGGTATGGCTTATTCATATGATGGGTTCGGTGGAATCCCTGGATGGGGTCATCAGATAAGTTTCCATGATAATGGAACGAAGAATGCCGCTATCAGCTTGTCTAATGGAAATGCATTTTTCAATGGAAATCTCGGTATCTGAACCACTGCTCCATGAGCAAAACTCGATATTCTCTGAAATATCAAGATAGTTGACGGTACACAATGACCAGGGAAGATTCTTACCTCCGATGCTGCAGGTCTTGCCACATGGACAAATCCTGGTACCGGTATGCCTGCTGTGTGAGCAGCTGGACAGACCCTCTATAGTAATGGTACAAACTGGGTGGCGAGTTCAAATATCTTCAATAATAATGGCAACGTCGGTATCTGAACCACTGCCCCATGAGCAAAACTCGATGTTGCAGGAATAATGAATGTAAGACTCTGAGATGCATACACATTGAATGCTCGATCTGATCTCTGACTTTTTTGAGATGGAAACTACAGTCTCTCTCTTCAGGCACCTGAATGAGTTACCATCAATATGGATTCTAACAATAATGGTACGAGTACAGCATTCCAGATACGCACTTGATGAACTGGTCCTACAGGTGGTTCAGCCCTGATGACAGTACTTCCAAGCTGAAATGTCGGTATCTGAACAACTGCATCACAATCTAAACTCGATGTGAGACTGACAGCAAACTCGTATGCATCGATAGCATGAACTATTAGTGTTGGAGAATATGCAGGACTTGCATTTGGATACAGAGAAGATAATGCACTCTTTCGCAAAACAGCTCTCGTCTACGAAAGACAGGATGGTGCAGCACGATGAAAGATTCACTTTCTCAATAACGGATGAAATGATACAACAAGTGCTACCCTCGCAGACTCGAAGATGACGATCCAATATGATGGTAATGTCGGTATCTGAACCACAGCTCCATGAACAAAACTCGATGTTGATTGAGATCTGACAGTTCGAGGCAAGCTCATCGTCGATAAACTCGTCAATCGAACTGTCACCAATCTATCGATATCAGGATCTCTCCTTCCTGATGCGAGTGCTCCGATGGCCTACCGAGATATCGGAAGTAATGGACAAAAGTGGAATGATCTCTATCTTGCCGGGAACATCAATGCTGGTGGCAATATCACGGCACCTACCTTCATAGGAAACCTCTCAGGAAATGCTACGAATGCTACATTTGCCACGACTGCTGGATGAGTCACCTGGGCGAACGTCACGGCTAAATCTCTCGGTGATACTGCACGTGGTGATACCAACCTCGATATCGGAACTTCTCAGTACATGCGATGGAAGAACTATGGAAATGGGCACGTCATCATCGATGCTTCCCAGAGTACAGCACCAAATGGTTCTGCAATCAACAATACCAATGCACAAGTTCCATGGTCATGATCGTATCCTACCCTGATGGGATGGAATGGAGCGAATACCTACGGAGTACGAGTCGATAGTGCACGAATATCTGATACGACCAATAATATCACTTGGGCCAATGTCTCAGGAAAACCTGACTTTACAGCTGGTCGTGCTTATCCTCGAAGGGCTGATGGCTGAGATATAAACTTCAATTGGTCAGGACTATGAGGTCAACCAACATGGCTCTGGTGAGGATCGGATGGAACCAATATGTACGTCTATAATCCAAGCAACTTCAGTGTAAACTATGCGACTACTGCTTGAAGTGCCACCAATGCTACGAATTCCACCAATGCTACCAACTCAACGAACTTCCAATCCACTTCTCACCCTGGTACCTATTGGCTCAATAATGCCTATGATGGTTCTCGATGGTATATCACATCCAATCACTGAGCAGCGGTTAGAGTTGGATATGCAGATAATGCGGATACAGTTGATGGGTATCATGCATCAAGTTTTGTCATCCGTGATACAGCACAAGCACCATATGGAATCGCTACTAATTCTGCAACTAGCGGTTATTCCAGTGCCATACAGATTCGTGAATCAAATTTTGCATGAGCATGAGCAGGAACTATCAATGAAGCCCCACATATTGCATTCCATTGGGGATGAAGAGTAGCGTCTCAGATTATGATGCCAGCTGATGGATCTATACAGATTCGTAATAATCCAGGTACAGGATATGAGGTTCTTAAGGCTGGAGCAATATACTCCAATGATAGTCCAGTATGGACAACTGCAAGTCTGACAAATCTGAATCAGCTTACTAATGGACCTGGTTATATCACAGATGGAAATACAAATTGGGATAATAGTTATGGCTATATTACCAATAATAATGCCAATTACCTCGTCACAGCCTGAAATGAGAATGCTATTTGTTTCTGGGCAGATTGTACGAACTATACGATCAGTATGGGGAATGGGGCACTGTATAACTATGGTTCAGTGAATGATTATTCGATCAAGATGCAGATGAATGCATGAAGTATAGGACGTGGATTCACATGGGGAAGACAGGGTGTCGCTCCTATTGCCTCGCTCAATTCTACAAGTGGGAATTTCCAAACTTCTGGGAATGTCACGGTCGGATGACAGATAAAAATCACAGGAGGTACTCCAGGAGCCGGGAAAGTCCTCACGAGTGATGCGAGTGGACTTGCTACTTGGGAGACTCCAAGTGGAGGATGAGGGTGACTGGGTGTCTATACGAATCTCGCACCCATTCCACGATTTTTCGATACACCTGGATGAAATAATCCTTGGTGGCAAGAAGCATGGACCAATACACTTTTTCTAAAAAAGAAGTGTGATTCTGGAGCTGTAGTATTCAGGGTTACTGGGCGTGAGGCCTGAGACTGGCCAGTAGAGTGAACGGTTTATACATTCGACTCGAGTAATCTCAATGCAAAAATAAAAGTATACAATGGTGGGAATAATTACTTATATATCAATGTCGGATGAATAATTGATGCTGGTAAGCTCTATATGGACGGGATAAGTGTATCATGGCTTGATTATAGTCCTGGTTTCGGGTGAGTGCAGCTCGATATTCGATGTAGTGATGCAGCATATTCTTCGCCTGTTCCGATCTGTGGTGATGGCGTCGCGGAATTATGAGAAACTTGTGATGATGGAGTCAATGATGGATCATGTGGATCTTGTAATCCTGGATGCTGAGCTTATTGATATTGCGCACCTCCTTCAGGGGGATAGTAGTACGACTCAATAGTACTGTGAAGTGAGCAATACTACAGATTCATACCGACTATAACAAGGAAATAATGAATACTGAGCACCTCAGCTTCATGATTATCTACATTCTCGAATATAGATAATCCTCTCTCGTGTCTGAATACCGAATCAAAAGCCCATACCAAGTACTCGAACACTGGTATAGCATAAGCCCCGAAATTTTCCATGAAACTCGTAGCAGATAGAATACATATGGTGCAGAGGTGGAAATATCCCATGCACCAGATACGAAAGATATTGGATCAATGATGGAAAACATGCTATCGGTATGATCGCTCAAGAAGTAAAACAAGTATCCCCTGCCCTGATGAATATAGGCCCTGAAACTGGGATGAAATCAGTCGAGTTTGGAATCTCGTGGCTCCCCTCATCGAGTCGATCAAAACCCATCAAAAGAAAATTGAATCTCTTCGAGAAGAAAATACTGATCTCAGAATGAGAATAGAAGCTCTAGAAAAATACTTGAAATAATATGAGTGATGTTTTCTAAAGAATTATTTTCGAAAAATATACGAATTTTCTCAAAAAATGTATAGCTCTGTGAATATATAATACAAAATCGGAAATCTTCATTCGATACTATTCCGATTATAGCCGAGAGAGGAATCTCCGTATGACATATCCTCGAAATGTGTCTGTCATAACCTCAGACCATTGGCCAAATGTATCTAGAATCGTGACTACATCTCCAGTATAGAGTATTCCTGTTATTTTTGAATATATATTCGACCGTTCCCTTGTATAAAGTGAGTGGATCACATTCACTTTACTTTTTGGTCCATTTTCTTTTGACGCTATACCTCTTCGGATATCGTCTGAGGGGTTCCAAGAGCGGAGATATTCTGTACGTACGTATCAGCTGAGATCATCGTATCGAACATAAGTCCATACAATATCTTGATCGAGCACTCCTACCTTTTCATTCCTCGGAATATAATACAAAATATTTGATCCATCCTTTGAACTTGGGGATGACCTTAGCGTGAGGCTTGTTTCAGCTTGTACATAGAGAGAGTCTTCTTTATCCTTCTTTCTAAGATCTCTACTCTTCTCAGGGATAAGGGGCTCATCTGTTGATACATCATTAAAAGTGAAACTCCAAGAAGTGATAGGATTCAGAGGATGAAGGAGGGTGCGCAATCAGAGGATGATAGTATTAATGCTTCGTCTTCATTCGGATGACTGCGTCACACGAGAGGTATAAAGATTTCTGAAAATTTCTTGCTCATATGCTCGCTTTTCTCAGAGAGAGTCATTTACAGAAGTTCATAAAGTCGCAATAATATTGCTTATACCTTCTTCACGAGAGATGTTTCCTGATGAAGTGAGTGATTGCAGGCGCATAAGAGTATCTCGAAGAACATTTTTTTGCTGTATTTTTGGAGTACCGGGTACCTGGTTCTTCGTTATAACCATTTGATTTTTGCATGATGAGCTGAGACAAGGAAGATTATTTCCCTGAAGAGGGCTTGGGGTCCCTCATCAGCCTCATCATCCAGGACCAACATTGGGTGGAGATGGGAGTGGAGGAGGTATGAGTCCGCTCACAGCCGTAACGGAAATCATACAGTTTCATGATCCAGTTATATTACTCGTTGTGATACGATATTGTGTAGTAGCGCTTCATGGTGGAGTGACAGCTAGAGTACCTACAATATTTGAGAGGAGGATATTCCCTGGTGATAGGATTCCAGTAGAAGCATTTTGTAGTGACCAAGAAAGAGTAGTAGTGCCTCCATTGACGAGCGTCATTGGATTAGCTGAAAGAGTACATGAGGGTACTATAGGAGGAGGAGCAGCAGGGGATGCAGTCACAGAAGTGCTACAATTGGTCGATCAGAAGGCATTCATCACGGAAAGTGTATACTTCGTAGTTGCATCTACAGGAGGTATGACGACCTGACTTCATGAAGCTCCTATGAGGATATTTCCTGGATTTATCACTCCTGTCGAAGTATTCGTGATGATCCAGAAAAGGGTAGTTCCAGAACCATTTTGCACACTGGAAGGATTCGATGAGAGGACACACGAGGGTGGAAGTACTGGTGGTGGAGATGGTACGACTCTAGGACTAGCCGTGACAGAAGCACTACACTTTCATGATCCAGCAGCGTTATTTGTCGTGATGGTATACTGTGTCGTAGCATCTGATGGTGGGATGATCGACTGAAGTCCAGATACTCCGAGAGGGATATTTCCAGGATTGAGGACTCATGTGATACTATTTTGAAGTGCCCAAGAGAGACTCGCTCATGAGCCATTAGTGATAGAAGTAGGGTTAATAGAAACAGTACAAGTCGGGAGCTGGACGACTGCTGTATCTGAGAGGAGAGCAAAATAGGAGAAATGATTCGTCTTGAAGGCAATCTTCCCATTGACGTCGGGCATGTAGAGCTGTCAGGTTCATTCGACATCATTCCACACTATCCCATCATCGCTTGTGATCACTCGATAATTCCCTGTTCCACTGAGATTCGTGAACTTCAGTTCGAGTGGTTGGTTGAGTTTCATGCCGACATTGATACTATCTGTACCGATCTTATTTAGGCGGATTATATTCGACTTCGGTATCGCTATATTGCTCGAAACAAGGAGAGCATCTCTGGGCATGAAGTATTCACGATCGATACTCTCACCGAGGATGAATCATCCATTCCAGTCGACCGATCCTGAAGTACTCGTAATTTCAATGGCACTAGTGACTCATGAAGAGAACTGGATTTCGAAATTCGAACCTGTAAGACTTATGAGACTTGATCAGGAAGCATTGAGGATGAGTCCACTTCCTGCAAGAACACGAGGTGCTGTATTATTATTAAATAGAGGGAGGATACTCGAACCCGAGAGAGATATGAGTCGTCATGGCGTTATACGAGGGAGATCTGATCCGGTGAAAGCGCGGAGATATTCATTGATCGCGTACTGATTCGAATAGGTGCGGATACGATAGAATGGAGTACTTTGGAATACCTGATTTCCAGTTTTGAATTTATACCGTGTTCCATCGAATTTTGCTACTCCGATATTCAATATTTTCAGATTATCCGTGCCAGTACCAGCGCTGAAAGTGGTATATCCTGACTTTCATGGATTATAGTTCTTTCCACTTATAGCAAAGGAAGACTGAGAAAAGGTAGTAGTATTAGATGCAAGGTGAGTAAAATTCAAGAGACTGATATCATTTTTCTCGAGACTCATATCATTCTCGAGTGATACGCTCGGATCAGCGAAGTATGTGGCTCCATCAAGACCATAGAGGCTATTGTATATTTTTCCATACACTGATCTATAGTCTATACCCACACCGAGTGAATTCGTTTTTGAGTTTTTGATGGACATATTTCCATAGGTTCCAGCAGAAAGCTGATTCCGAAGATTTTGGTTTGACGTGATAACAAACATTCCTCATCCATCACCGTGGTCCGTTCCGAGATCCCCATTGGTTCGATTGGTTCTCCCGAATTCAGAAAATATGACGATAGTAACATCCTGCATATCTTTTACATCATTGAAAAAAGTAGTAACGGCAGAGTTTACGGAGAGGAGATTATTATTGAGTCCTGCAAATTGATTGCCATGAGTATCGTATCCTCCGGCACCTCCCATATAGAAGGCTCGCCCGATATTATTATTCATGAGTACTTTCGCAAATTTAAAGACACTATCCATATTCCCACTTGCTCCCGGTGGTCATCATTGTGTTACGGAAATTTTTCAGATTTCACTGATCCGACCAGCATCCTTGAAGAGATTTCGAGTATTTGCTGGATAGACTCTATTTTTTATAATAGTGACCATCCTGTCCATATGAGATTTCCACTGACCGCCTTGATCAAGAGGATTCGTCAGGATGACATTCCCTCAGAGGTTTATATAGTGTCCTGATCGATAGACATTGGGAAGCTTGGCGCCCAAGGAGATAGTATGGGAACTTTCGAACTCCTTTTGTACCAGATGACCGAATACACCATCGGCTGTCTTATTGGTCGAGCTGTCATACGAAGAAATCTGTTTTGCTGCCGCATCGTGATCATTCGAATGTTTATATCCACCGACTCTATTGAAAATCTTGAGGTATCCCTGATCATAGAGTGACTTAAATCCAGGACTTCATCAGCTTCCGAACGCAAGATTTTTATTCATATAGAAGTCTCCGATATCTACGAGCAGACTGCCGCTTATGGCGATACTTCCAGACTGATTGGTTCGGTAATCGGTATAGGTAGCATACTCATCTTTTGGTATGATGCTGGTCATATAGTCATTTCC
Source organism: Candidatus Altimarinota bacterium (assembly GCA_031386685.1). Classification (GTDB taxonomy): domain Bacteria; phylum Patescibacteriota; class Gracilibacteria; order BD1-5; family UBA2023; genus JAGOMW01. The sequence continues at coordinate 20,493 of JANNCQ010000011.1, forward strand.
TCCATAGAGTTCTATGAAAAAGAGCTTCCCCGTAACATTATCGAGGAAATTACTTTCATCTGGATCTATCATGGTAGGAAGATCATATCCATGAAGAAGGACATATTCAGGTTGCGAAAGGAGGATACTTAGGAGTCCTCGAATATTTTTATTGAAGTACTTCACATTGGTAGGAGCAACGGGTATGAGGGTTCCGCTAGCATTCTGAGTGAGAAAGTCTTTCATGCTCATTCGTGCATCACTCTGAAGCCGTCTTTCTCCGTAGATATAGTTCTCGTAGGCATCGAGTATTCCATCAGTGCTTATGGTATCTGCTATGAGTCGCGAGCTTCCGTCGAAGAGGATGCTTCCAGAAAGAATCTGGATAGTGCTTCCACTGGATCGAAGGACTCATGAACGTATGATAAGTGTTTTCGTTCCTGCATTGTAGGTACCACCAGATATGGTGATACTACCGAGATCAGTGATGACCTGAAAATTCGGAAATATGACGTAACCCGTACTGATACCTCCACTTGCACTTCATACAACTCAGGGTTGAGGAGACTCGACTTGAGGTTTGAGGGTGACGAGAATACCGGTTCACTCCCTCGGGAGAGTTTTCCCACTCTCTTCTCAGGAACCAGGGGAAGAAATACTTCCACTTCCTTCGTCAGCAGTGGTGTTTCCGGTATCTTTTTCGGTGAGTCCAACAGTGAGGAGGGGAGTTTCCGCCTTTTCCTGTGATAGGGATGTTTGTCCTACACTTCCTGTCATGACTGGAACACTTTCGATCAGTGACGTTCAATTCGTATTACCTCCAGAAGCCATACGTATTCCTGCATCAAAAGTTCCGCTTTCGGTGAGAGCTAGCTTTTCTCCTGAGAGTGCTTGGATCACTGCATCAGGAGTACTTTCTTGCCCTGTAGACTCGGGGACGGAGAGAAACACCCCAGTATCTACCGCTTTCGGTGCTGGAGTTGTGATGCTAGGTGGCAGGGGAACGGGGACTTCCTCGTCTTCTACAAAAGAAAGGGAAGTATTGACCCACTCGTAGAGCTCACTTTTATAAAATTCAAGATTTTCTCCTCAGAGAATACTTTCGACGGGATCGAGTGGATATCCGTTCTGGATAATATGTTCTTCAATCGAAAGAGGAGTTGCAACTTCTAATCCCTGGTTTGATCAAAGTGGAGTGACCTGAAGATCTTCACTAATACTGAGTGTACTTCAGAGTTCGAGGGTTCAAGAAACTATCTGGAGATTTCCAGTAAAACTATTATCTGCATGGGTCATCACATCGACCACTTCATTTGTCAGTTCTTTTTTTTGGTTTCCGAGAACACTCAGGAAATCTACGGCTCCCGTTCCCGAAATTCTATAGGTAAAATAATTGGACGCATTCATCCAAGCCCCTTGTGTACTGGTACTCGACCACTTGAGGGAATTGTCGAATCCATCTCTTCCAAATACACTTCCCGGAAAGTATGGAGTCCATCCAAGTCGTCTGAGAAGGTTTGAGTCATAGACGTTCGGGTCAGAAATGATTCCCGTAAAGGCATTTCCATGAAGAAATCGAATAGTCCCGATATTGAGTTCTAGTGGATTTTTGTAGCGTACACTATTCATAGATGCGTCACTATACATCATATCAAGAGCCAGAATTGCTTTCAGAGCGGGAAACATTTCAAAATTATTATTCTTGATAATCTGTGCGATAAAATCCAGTTCCGTTCTACTTGGTGTATCGTTCATATAGAATCGTGCGATTCTATCAGCCAAGAACAGCGCAATTTGATCACCTCGTTTCGCGAAAATATACTCTACGATATTATCCGTCAGTCCATTGTTCCCATTCACGGGATTGAGTATGTCTATGGGGTTAATAGTTCCAGATGCGTTACTGTAATAAGGGGGCACTACTCCACTATATGCGCCCGTAAGAAAGGAAATGCTCGATCCAGTAAAGTGAGTACTCAGATTAAAACTCGTAGCATGTGTGATCGGTTGGGCTCGCAATCAGGTAAGGATCTTAGCCAGTGCCCGGACGTCGGTTTCTTCATAATTTCGCGCATCATTATTATCCTTTGATCGATATGGTTCATATTCTCCCATAATAAAGAGTTGAAGGAGCTCACGCGAAAAGTTTTCATTGGGCTGCTTTGGATCCTTTTGATTAAAGAGATCAAGATAGGCTCCTTCGGCATAATCTCACTTTCCACCATTGTTGTTGATCATCTTTTTTACCAGCGTTTCATAGTTCCCAAAGAGATTATCATAGAGAAGTGAGTGCAGGTCATAGATATCCTTAAAAGTTACATCTTTTGACGAGTCGGTACTGACAGAAAATATATCTTCATAGAGCGAGAAAAGTTTCCTTTTCGCCTCATACGGATCCGCACTATAGAGAAGCTGATAGAGTCTGGAGCTATGATTCCCATCTCCCCAGTTAAATCCCGAAGATGTATAGGTGGTTATGGCAGTATCAAATGCCGTTCTCTCAGGTCAGTTGATACTTGGAAAGAGTATATCGAGCGCAGCACTGGCACTCCCAGCAGCGAAGAGGGTATTTATTATGGTAGCATCAGCATTAAAAAGCGTAGACTTCGCAAGCTGTGCCGCCTTCTCTCGAGTCCATGGGCTTGCCCTTCCATCAGTTGGTACTGCCACGACTACGGAGAGGGTATTCGTCAGCAGAGTAAGGAGGATGATAACGAAAGAGAGTATTTTTTTCATAGAGAGTTTTAGATAAAAGAAAAATTTTGAAGAGTAAGGCTGACTCAAATCATCACGATAAAAATGGATGAAAAAATAGGAGATATGGTAGAAAGTCTCGGGGAAAACTGATATATTTTTTCTTTGAAAAACCAAGTAATGGTTGCAATGGTAAGAAGACAGAGAAAAATTCCAATTCATAAACTTATGAGAAGCGGGAAAGCAAGGTTCAACTTACTGATTGCCAGAAGCATCAGAAATATGCTCCATCAAAAGGCACAAGGCGTAAGCCCTGTGATAATCGCCATGATAATATGATTTTTCTTTTGAAGTGAAGAGCGCGCGTCTTCCTCCCTTCTCCGATAGTATTTTCTGATCGAGTGCCAGAGTAGGTACATACCGATACTTATGACGAGGACGGCACTTATTTGGGCTATGGTTGATAGATAGACGCTGGGATCAATATATTGGAAAAATAGCTTCGTGATAACGACAACGACGATGATATCAAGCAGGTGGACCGAGGTGAAGAGTCCACAATAGAGCATACTTTTTGTGTATGACATATGCTCATCAATAATCTGAGATATGAGGATTCCTTTGGAATGACCAGGGCCGAGGGCATGGAGGAATCAAAGCATCCCTACAGAAAGCAGAAGTATCCAGAGATTTCCATTCTCAGAAGTTCACTCCGTATACAGGCGAATATGCCGGAGGATACTTCGAAATCGTTCGCCTCACCAAACACTCGTATCTTGAGAAAGACTGATGCCACTCTGTGATGTGGATATTACTGGTTGAGGATTTGTATTTTGTGAATCTTGATCCTTATTGTACGGCCATTGTCATGGAGACAGCTCTTTGGATAGTGGATTCCAGGATTTTTCGATTTCAATCCCATCAGAGTACCCATCACCATCACTATCTTTATCGTTCGGGTTAGTTCGGTAGAGAATCTCATCTTCATCAGTGAGTCCATCGCCATCAGTATCTTTGAGGGATTGGCTTCCTACAGTAAAGGATACCGAATGAGTATTCTTTCGAGCATTAAGGACTTTATAGTCAGTTCGAGTCATCTCCCCAGAGATCGACCGATATATGTAGAGTTTATTCGTTTGAAGAGGGACTTCATTGAGAAAATTGATCGTAATTATGGGGTCTCTTATTACATTCTGGCAAGAGATAATATAAGATATAGGGAATCCTCAAGAATATATCTCATCGATCATAAGATGGTCTTGAAAGGTAAAATCTCCCATCGAACATTCCTTATTTTTATTTTCTATTTTTAGCGTTTGTTGTAAGTATGTCGTCAGTACTCCCGTGAGGGCATAATAACTCTCTTTTGATATAGAATTCGGGTTGATTCATCCACTAGAGACAAGGATTCTATCGAGCTCTACGGGGTGGATATAGGTCACTCATACTACGTAGGTATCATACAAGGTCAGCGTAGTATTGGATACATCGAGCGGATGAGCAAATACATTGAGAAAAGAGAATCAAAAAATTCATAATAATAATGATAGTAATAATCTCTGCATAAATACTAAACTTTTATGAAATTTAGACAAAAATTTGTGATAAGAGTATTTATTTATATTTTTTATATATTATAATATTTATTTATAGAGTCAATATTTATTTATAGAGTCAATATTTGTATTGTTGCAGAATCAAGTTTACATTTACATTTCATTAGAGTGTGGGCATAAGATAGGGGAAAGACTTCTTAAAATATTGTAGTTTTTCTTTCGGGGTTGCTCCATTCATTCAGAGTCAATAGTGCTTCTTTGTTC
>JANNCQ010000088.1:0-24621 GCA_031386685.1 Candidatus Altimarinota bacterium
TCCAGTAATTCACTTGTTTTTGTAGCATCAACATCGGTACAAAAGTGTTTAATAATTTTCTTGATTTTCTGAGTACTGATTTTGCTATATGGGATCATAAAAAGAAAGTATATGAGTTACTTTCTTCTAGGCAAGAGCCAATTATAATATGTTGCTCATTTTACTCATCACATCTCTTCGCAATCATATTCTTTCTTTTCCAGAAGATCGAGAAGATGCTGAAAAAGTCATTGCTTGGATTGAGCAATATTGAGAACTTGCTTTTGTAAAAGCCAATCTCGAAGGACACCTCACTGGTTCGATGATCATCACGAATCCTGATCGTACCAAGGTCCTCCTCATGCTACATAAGAAATTCCAGCGCTGGCAACAGTTCGGTGGTCACTGTGATGGTGAGGTGGATGTACGAAGTGTAGCGATTCGGGAATTCCATGAAGAGTCAGGGATCTCTAGAGAACCAGAGATATTTCCATGAATACTTCATGTGGATGTCCACAATGTCCCAGTAGATAAAAAAGGAACTCCACCCCATCTCCATCTTGACTTGCTCTATCTCGGATCTATCACTGAAGATACACCCTTTACTCGACAAGAGTCTGAAGTTGATGATATTAGGTGGTTCACTCTCGATGAAGCATTACAGATGAATAATGAGCATCTTATGTCCTCAGCTATCCGTAAAATCCGTAACCTTTCATTATAGATATGAAAAATATAAAAACCAGAGAAGAGTATGATGCTCTCACTCGCGAGAAAATCCTCGGACATGATGAGTGTCCATTTTGTGATCTCTCGTGACAGTCAGGGCATACCCTATGGAAAGGGAAGTATTGGTATATCCTTCAAAATATTTTTCCATATTCTGGAGATGGTGACCATCTTATGGCAGTTCCTTTTGAGCATAAATCTTTTTCTTCTGATCTTTCGCGTGATGAGATCTCCGAGCTTCATGAAATTTATGGATTTATGAAGGGATACTATTGAGAGAAGAATTATTTCTCTTGTACTCGAGAGACTCTAGCCAATAGAAGTATCGAACACTTTCATATACACTTCATTCCATGAGTTTTGAAATGAGCATTTCTTCGAAAAATGCTCGAACTTCAAGGATTTCCGATACAAGAGGATCTAAAAATAGAATAGATTTGGATATCGAGAAATCATTGATATGATAGTTGACGAATGGTACCATAGATTTTATGTCATCCTGAAAGGATCTTCCATTTCCGTACCTCTATGTTTATCTACATCATCACGAATAAGAATAATACAACACTCTATACAGGAGTTACCAATAATCTCGAGAGGCGAATGCTCGAGCACCGACAAAAGCTCAACCCACTTTCGTTTGCGAGTCGTTACAATTGTAATAAACTCGTATATTTTGAAGAAGGATGATGAGAAACTGAAGCTATAGAAAAAGAAAAAGAGATAAAACTCATGAATCGAGAAAAGAAAATAGCGCTTATCTTCTCGAAAAATCCTGGTTGGCAAGACCTTTCAGACGGTTGGTACTACTAATGATCTGATAAAAGTCATACTGCAAGCATCTACATTTTTTTTATCTTATTATTCCCGAAACAGAATAGGAAGATCCTTACAGGATGACTTGTCTTAGATTCAGAAACAAAAGCCGAAGATTCTTACAGAATGACATAATATTTATGAAAAATAATCTCTATATCATCGATGCATATAATCTCATCTATCGAATGTTCTATGCTATCCCTGAGATGCATACACGAGATGGTCAGATCGTGAATGCTGTCTTCTGAGTGGCGAAGTTCATGAAGTCTCTGGCTGAGATGAGTCCTGATGATACGATCATCATCGCATCAGAGTCGGGATCGAACTTTCGTGAGACACTCTACGCTGAGTACAAATGAACACGTGATCGTATGCCAGATAATCTCAGGTCACAGATAGGACTAGTTTTCGAGTTCTTTACGGCTGCTGGTATACCCGTACTCGTACGAGAATGATACGAAGCAGATGATATCATAGGTTCTATCACCCATGATCCAGATGGATATACTGAAGTCATCATCATTTCATCAGATAAAGACCTCTGTCAATTCGTCAAAGATGGACGAGTCAGGATCTATGATGCTATGAAGCAAAAAAATCTCCGTCGATCTGATGTGATAGAAAAATTCGGAGTGCCACCAGAACAAGTAGTAGACTATCTCTCTATCGTCTGAGATAGCTCGGATAATATTCCAGGGATAGCAGGATTTGGTCCTAAAAAAGCGGTAGATCTCTTATGAAAGTATCATACCCTCAAGGGTATATATGATAATATGAGTGATCTTACAGATAAGATGCAAAATACTCTCATAGAACAGAAAGAAAATGCATTTCTCTCTCAGAAACTTGCGAGTATCGTCATAGATCTCGATATTCCACTTGAAGAGGTTGCATGAGTAGATTCAAAAAATATTTTTGGGAATTCACTCGTCATCAAGTTTCTCAAAAAATATGAATTTAAGTCACTCATTCCAGTAGAATATAGGGAAGTGAAGAAGGAACTAGAAAAATGAAAAATCCAAAATATCTCTGATATAGGAGGCTTATCCAAGTTGATACAAGTATCTAAATTAGAGAAGAAGATATTTGTTTCAACTGATGGAGCATGATGCATCATGCTAGGTCTCTGAGGGGATATGTTTTCTATTGATTCTAACTCTGTTGATACAAGTAATTTTTTTAATGAACTTTTTAATATCCCGGATATCCAGATCGTCGGATACGATCTGAAAGAAGATATAAAAAAGATAGTCTTTTCAAAAAAATCCCTCCAATGAGTGGAGGGACAGGGAAGTTTGTTCTAGGATTTTTTGAGAGATTTATGGTCTGAGGTATGAAGACCTACTCAAACAAGAGTCTTTCACTCGCCTCCTATCATAGCGCTCATATATTGATCATACGGTACAGCTGTACGAGTATCACTCCTTCAGAGTGCGTAGTATGGATCATATACATAGCAATTCCCATCTTTTGCTATGATAGCACAAGCTCTATGTCCCATGGCACTTCATTTTGAATTCTGGAAAACAATATCGAGTATATTCGCTCCAGAATCTTTTGCTGTAGATAGTGCTGTGGTAGGATTATTCGTCCGTACAGAAGTATCATTGCTGTAGCGAATTAAAGCTTGAGATGAGTTAAATATCGGAGGGAATATTGCTCAGAAATTTTCCCCATTCTCACGAGCAATCATTCCACACCAAGTCACCTTATCCCCGTTTTCATAAGTGATTTTTGCACTCAGTCAGAAGGGAAGTCCTGTAGTATCATATTCTTCTTTTGGAAGTTGGTCTTTCCATGCAGTATTATATACTGAAGGAATATTTCCTGGAGAGAGTCCAAGCCAGATGATATATGCTTTCTCGAATCATGTTGGTCATGAGAGCCCGTTACTTTCCATAACTTTGTATACATCGGGATTTTCCACCTTTACATTACTATAGTTTGCTGATGAAACCCCAAAGTATCACATAATACCTCATTCTATACTACCACCACGTATATCAGCTCGGTCTCTTATATAGCAAGTCGCAGCAAGAATCTGATCTTTGATATTATTTCGGTCGAGCATTTTTCCATTTACGCCGTAACGTGGAAGGGTTTTATCTTGTATTTCGAGCCATGTTTTCGGCATAACCTGTCAGATTCCATGAGCACCAGTACTTCCATTAGCTGCAGTTGAACTAAATCCAATTGTCTCTTTTCGAAAAATTGCCATCATGACTTCTTGGGGAACTCGAAATTGAGCACAGACAGAGTCGAGATATTCCCCATAATTTTTAAGAAAATCAGATTCAGTTTTTGCTTTCGGCATCCGTAATACTCTCTCTGCTTGCTCTTTCTTTATCTGTTCAGCATATTGGAGGGCTTCTGTATATTCATCATTTGAGAGATACTCTAGTTCTTTTCGTGGATCTTTTCCTAAGCGCATACTTTCGAGTATATCTTCCATCGCTCTCTGTTTGATAAATACTTCCGCCACTTCTTTGTTTCTTTTTGCCTGTTCGGGATCGACGACTCATGTACTAATGATTTTTATGGTATCACCATCGTAGATGGGTCGATATATCCATTTTTTTCATTCCATCGCATAATAGCCAGGACGTCATGCTATATTTTTTCTTTCCGCTTTCTTACCATTTACTTCTATCGATGATACTTCATCGGGAAGTATATCACCTGCTCCTACTGAGTCTTTCATGTATTTATTTACTCCGAAATTCACTCAGAATTCTTCGCCTGATTTGAGATCCTCTTTTTTGATAGGACCGAGAGTTCATTTTTTATTAAAAAGGAGGTACTCATAGAGGAGTATTCCTTGTTTTCTGAGCGAAAGAAGATCTATAGTCCTGATGGACTCAAAAGTTTCTCTTCATTTGAGTATATTCCTCGCCTTTTCATCATCTCCTTCTCTCAGCGCTAAAAGCTGAGTCTGTCCAATGCTTCTCATGAGTTCTTTTTTCCTTCCTTCTGTCGTCTCTGGCTTTTCCAATTCTTTTCGAAGTATACTCAGTCGTTCCTTGGTACCGCTCGGAAGAGGGTTTTCCGGAGGAATTATTGTTCATGATGGTTTTTCGGCGATTTGAAAAAATAGTGGCATAGTCAAATATATATATCTTTATAATAATGCTTTTTTCAAAACAATCAACTATTATTTGCTGAGTTCCTGAAGTGCAGTCTCCTCGTTCTCATATACGGGGATGATATTCGTGATTCCTACGAGATCGAGGGTATCGTGGACTTCACTCGTGAGGCAGCAGAGAGCGAATCTTCATCCACCATCTTCAGTACGTTGTGCGATATCTGCGATATATCCGATAGATTTACTGTTCAGGTATGTCAGATCTACAAGATTAAAGAGTGTACGAGCTCGGCTGAAGTCACCGATATCATTGATGATATTGGGAAAAGTAGAGTCTACATTGGTCTCATCGAGTTCTCCATGAAATGAAAATACTTTGATACCAGTATTAGTGCTGGATTTCTTGACTTCAAGTTGGGTAAGCATAGGGAAGAATTATAGTGGATAGAAATGTGGGCGATAGAGACTTCTATGACCTTTTACCCAATGAGTATATCATGTTTCTTTCTTTCTTGCAAATTTTCCTTTGCATTTCTTTATTTTTACGTAGACTTTTCTTTATGCGATCTGATCTTCTTTCCATTTCTCCTTCTTTCTGGCAGAGTCTCACATGGGAATCTATCTTACACGATTCCCATCAGGCTTTTGATGTGATGGTTTTCGGGTATGGTGATGAATCGATCTTGATAGAATTCCGTACTATCGGTATGGGTATGATCGGAGCATTCTCTCTCTGAGTCGATGCTTCGCTTTATACCCCGTGATTCCTTCAGAGATGCAAGATCTATATCTCTCACCAGAAGGCTATATTCTGGCAGATAGAAGAGTATCATCCAGAATGAGTAGTCCCGAAAGATACTGTAGATAAGACTTATGGGAAGCATTTTCTCGAACCATGGACTCGTATTATCGATCTGAGTATGTCCGAAGATGATATCCTCACGCAGATGCATGAGAAGTGACGATATAATATCCGACTGGCATCAAAACGTGGAGTTACGACAGAGTGGGTACTGCCCACACCAGAAAACATTGCTCTCTGGATGTCACTGCTATCTGAGACGACGAGTCGCGATAGATTTTCGGAGAATTCGGAGGAGTATTATGTATCATTTCTTCGCATTCTGAGAGACTCGAATACATGAGGTATGCTTTTTGCGTATTTTGAATGACAGGTGATTGCTGCAGGTATATTTGTCTACTATCACGCAGTGGCTCTATACTATTATGGTGCATCGACTTCTGACGGATGACTCAGAAAACATATGGCGCCATACCTCCTTCAGTGGGAAGCTATGAAAGAAGGGAAACTTCGAGGATGTAAAGTATATGATCTGCTCGGTATTGCTCCGCCTGGATCGACCAATCACTCATTGCTTGGTGTGACGAGCTTCAAAGAGAAATTCTGATGAAAAGTCATCCTTATAGGTACCAAATATACACTTACTCTTTCTTACACTCGCTACTTTCTTTTTTATTTTGCACGAATGATGAAGAAAAAATTCTCTCATATAATAGAGAGAATAGAATTCTTTTTTCAAAAAGATTAGTCTAATCCGAGTTCATGAAATAGATCTTTATGTCATCTACTCTATTCCTATACTCTATTCCTAGAGAGTATGTGTCGCCATGATAAGTTCTTCTCGAATCACAGGTCCAAGATCGATCATCGAGTTTTCTACTGGGCGTATGTCATCAGGATCAAGGGGGTCAAGAGATGACTTAAAAGTTCTCTCGAATTGGTCTAAGTGGATAGGATGAGTGAGTCACTCATATTCTATCTCAGAATCGAGATTCTTAAATATGACAGTCACACCATCATCTATAGAAACGAGCTCTATCGTAAACTCAAGAGGTGAGAGGAAGCGTATATCTTCCATATATCCATCATAGACTTCCCCTGCAAAAGAGAATGACTGTGAGTCACCAGAATAGCTAGCAAGAAGATCTCAGACTGGAATCTTAAACATAAAGAAGGAATATATACTATATCAAAGGAGTATTTTTGATGACATCTACGAGATCAGAGTGTCCGAGTTTTGCGAGTACTTCTTTCGCTTCTTCTTCTTTTCCAGCTGCGATAAGTGCTACAGAAAGATCATTGATGATCATGGGCTCATCGGGGGCAAGTATATGAGCTCGTCGAAGGAGTAAGAGACCTTTTGATAAATTTGATGTATTCTCTTCTTTATTAAAAGTCATGACATATGCCCATCCGAGGTTTCGTAGGATTTCAGCATTATTGGGCATATCGATATTTGCTTTCGAGAGAGTCTCGATGGCACGATCGAACTCTCCTTTCGCTGTCGCTATATATCCATCGAGGTACATACCGGTTCCTGATTCTGGATGGAGCTCACGAGCGATAGTGAGGACTTCATCAGCTTTTTCGAGATTCCCTTCAAATAGGTAGATATCAGCGAGCTCTTCATAGAGGCGATAATCATCGGTATAGTCTTTCAGTGCTTCGAGGGCTATAGTACGTGCTTGTGGGTAGTTATTCTCTTGTTTTGCGACTTCTATGGAGAGGATGATTTCTTGAATATTCATACAAAAATTATATGTTTTTCGAGAATGATTGCAAGAGGAGTTTAGAAATTGACGAATTATATTTACTATGAGAAAAAATTTGACAAATAAGATAGGGAAAATAATATATTGATTATTATTTACATATTTTGTATGGTAAATCCACCCATTCCTTGAAATGTTGAGCAAGCCCTAAGAGATAATCCTGATATATTAGAATTAGAACTGGCAATTGCTGAAGCAAAGTATGTTCAATGACTAGTAACAAGTATACTTCAAACCGATCCGAAAAGTCTTATCAATGATAGAGATTTCTACATTAGAGCTTGACTGAATGCAAATAGTGCAGAAGAACAATATTGGCTATCTATTAGAGGATTATTATGAACAACTGATTGATCTTTTCATTTTCCGTCTCAAGCAGTTCAAGATGCTCATAAACTATTCTTAATTAGTCAATCATTAGATGCTAATGGTAGACTTCTTCAACACTATTCGAGGATATCAGTTCAGAAAAGATTTATAGCGGGGAGTGTACGAGAATTACTACCATTTCTAGACGTTAAGTAATACTATTTCTTCCAATATGCCTCAACTAGTTTTTTCATTCCCTTGCCTTCTTCTTCGGCGAGGGATTTTCACTCTTCTTTCAAGGCGAGCTGACCACAGGCAGCATCGATATCATCTCCCATCGTATGCCGTACCGTCGAAGGGACTCAGGCTCGGTCGAGTGTATCCTGGAACTTCTTGATCATAATCTTACTCGTCGGCTGGAATCCATTGCCCATGATGCCTTCCCCGGGATTATAGGGGATGAAGTTCACATGTGCGAGCTTCCCTTCGAGGAGAGTAGCGAGTTCGTGTGCATACTCTGGACGATCGGTCACTCAAGCGATCATTATATATTCATAGAATACTCTTTTATTCGTCTTCGCAGTATACATATCCAGGGCTTCCATGAGCTTATCGATCGGATAGGTATTCTCGACGGGCATGATGCGCTTGCGAGCTTCATCGTTGGGAGCATGCAGAGATACTGCGAGGGATACCTGAGGGAAGTCTTCGGCAAGACGAAGTATCCCAGGAACGATACCACATGTAGAGATTGTGATACGACGATTGCTGAGATCGAGCTTCTTCTGTGCGCTCGCTATATGGATCGAGAGAGCGACGTGATCATAGTTGAGCATCGGCTCACCCATACCCATGTAGACGATATTGCGTATCTTTTTGTCTTCTTTGGCGAGCAGGAGATTGGCAGTCATGATCTGATCGATGATCTCATAGAACTCGAGATTGCGTATGAGTCCGAGCTTCCCAGTCGCACAGAAACTACATGCCATAGGACATCCTGCTTGGCAGCTCACGCAGAGAGTATTCCTCCCTGAGAGGTGTCGCATGATGACCGCTTCAATCATCTTATCGTCCGTCGTCTTAAAGAGGAATTTTGTCGTCTGTCCATCTTCACTTGTGATCTCAGAGTGGATAGTGAGAGAGTTATAGAAACAATTTTCTGTAAGAAGTTCACGTATTTCTTTTGGAAGGGTTTCTATAGTACTGAAATCGGTGATGAGGTTTTTATAAATCGCATTCTCGATCTGTGTATATCGGAATTTTTTATGTCCATTTTTTTCGAGGAGGAGGATGATTTGTTTTTCGTCGTGGATGGAGAACATAGTTTTTATATACTTTTGTAACCAAAAGTATCAAAAGTTCTTCTTTCGTTGTCTCATTTTAGAGTCTGTTTACGATTCATTTTTGGAAATCTGGAAAACTCGGCTATTGCCTCAGACAGTTCCAGATTTCTTCAAAAATTTCATCGACAGACTCTAAAAATTCACCAAATGAAAGAAGCAAAATAAAAATAAACGAATCAAAGAATACATAAAATACTTTATACTTTCCTACTTAAATTCCGAGGAGCATCACTGCGCTGAGAAATCCTACACACCCTCCAGCTATAGCTTCTATCGGTGTATGCCCAAGTATTTCATCGAGTTCTTGGCCATCGTTTGGGGTGAGCTCATTGATTGCTTTCGCATGGAGTCACGCTTGATAGCGCACATTCATCGCATCGTAGATGATAATAATCGAGAATACCAGACATATGAGAAACTGGTCACTCTCTGGACCATATTTGAGCCCCATAGCCGTCGAGAGTGCTAGCACAAATGTCGAATGTGCTGAGGGCATACCGCCACTTCCAAACATTCTATGGATCGTAAACTTTCATTTTACGGCATTAATCCCTCATTTCATGAGTATAGCAAAGAGCAGTGCTGAAAAGGGTACTGCTATAGTATACTGATAGAAGAATGTATGAAGGACGCTGATATCCATAAAAAAGTTTATGCAACACTAAGTATAGAGTAGGTCTTCTCGCCTCCAGGAGATGATACATTGACGGACTCACCTACATTTTTTCCGATGAGAGATTTTCCAAGAGGAGACTCATTCGATATTTTATTCTCGAATATATTGGATTCTTGTGATCCGACGATCATATAGGTGATTTTCTCATCACCCTGAGTCACCACCACAGTATTTCATACATTGATTCCTGATCGTTTTCTTCGTCCTGATTTTTCATCGTCGATGAGATCGTAGCCTCCTGGCTTGAGTATCTCTTCGAGTTCAGCGATGCGAAGCTCTACTTGTGCTTGTTCATCACGTGCTTCCTGATATTCAGCATTTTCTGAGAGGTCACCATATGAGATGGCTTCCTTGAGTTTTGCGGCGATTTCTACACGTTTTTCTTCTCGGAGAAATCGGAGTTCTTCTCCAAGTTCTGTAAGTCAATCGCGAGTCAGGAGGATTCTTTTGTCAGCCATGGGATAATAAGAGTAAGAAGATAAGGGAGTGATAAATGTAGAAGTCTACGATTATTTCTTGATTTGAGGGAGTGTTGTTGAAGGACTCTTTCAGAGAAGGAGATTTTTGAAGAGAGGGAATTTGGTTTTTGCTATTTCGAGAGCGATGGTCTGAGACTCCACTTCTATGACAAGACGTACGAGGGTATCAGATTTGGCAGGATTGAGATAGAAGCTTCTATTTGGGAAAGTCTTGGTTTCATTTATGCTGTAAGGATCGCCACTGAGTGCTTTTATATTTTTGAGGAAGTTATCATAGGGGATATTCATTGGTATGATCGTGATACCATATTTTGCATCGACATAGGTAGAGTATCCTATACTTTGGTCGAATATGAGAAGTCCGAATATTCATCTATTCTCTACCAGAGTCGGAGTGATCGACGGCATCAGAGGAGCAAGGAGCTTCCCGGAGATTTTTACAGGTTCTATTGTTTTTGTATCTCATAGGTTTGTATTTTTTATGATAGAAGGAGTGCTTCCTTTGGATAGCTCTTGCACCATAGCACTGAGTTTTTCTATTTTTTCATCAGTTTTAATTTGATTTTTCCATGTTTCAATTGTTATAGTATCCACGCTTTGAGCTGATGATCGTGACTTCGGGGTCCATCACTCTTGTCCTATGAGAGACCAGGTGACACTGCCGATGAAGATCATAGCAAGGATAGAGAGAAGTATGAGAGCTATGCGCATAAGTTGGTTTGTAAGGGTACAGGCGTATATAATTCGTAGAGAGAATACTATATACCATTATGATCTTTATACCTTTAGAACGAGTAGCTATTTTTTTGATTTGATACTTCCAAATTCGATTTCCACTGGAGTATCACGACCAAGGAGGTTGATCATGATCTTTACGGATCATTTCGATGCATTTACTTCGATGATTTTTCCTTCACTTCCTTCGAATGGGCCATCGTTTACTATTACATAATCACCGACTTGCATATTCGTCTTATATTCTTCACTTTTTTCTGTGAGTATACCCTTAAGTTGTTCGAGCTCAGCACCACTGACTGGTACTGGTACTGTACCAGCACCGAGGAATCCTGTGACATTGGGAGTATTACGCACGATATACCATGATTCATTTGTTACGATCATCTGTATGAGGATATATCCAGGAAAAATATTTTTTTTGCGAGCAACTTTTTTGCCTCAGGCACGTATAGAAATAGAGTCATGGTTTGGGACGAAGACATCGAGGATATAATTTTCGAGACCGAATGCCTCACGACGTTGCATGAGAGATTGTCGGACATTTTCTTCTGTACCAGAGATTACACGGATCACGTACCATTCGCCGAGAGGCTTGGGAGAGAAATCAAACATAAATTCGAAATGAGATTAGTAAAAGAAAGTATTATCGGGAACCGCTTATCGTAAGAGGCTCTGTGGTGATACCACTTCCTACTTGACCTGAAGAAGTTGTTACATTTACCGTTGCTCCACTGAGTGCTGCTTTCTTCTTTGCGAATTCAGCCTGGAGTTTTTCGAGATCTGCCTTGGTAGCGAGATCTTCACCAGATACTGTCGACTCTGAAAGAGGTGCATGATCGAACTGTCCTCGTACTGCCACGAGTCCTCTACGCAGTCCATACCCGAGGATCGCGAGGAGAGTCGCCATGATGATGATGACACCGACGGTGTATATCATATATTTTTTGCTTTCTTCAGGTGTCGGCCATACGACATGTTCGAGCTCTGAGAAAGCATGCTTGATAAATTTGATCATAAAAAGAGAAAAGAGATAGAAAGTGGAGAGAAAAATTCTTGGCAAGATTATATCCAATAATGATTTCTCGTCAAAACCATTTTAAAATCCCCTCGCGGGGATGTCAATGCATAGAGTATATAGAAAGATTCTAGAAGTCAATATTTTATAGCCAACTAGATCTTGGTCTCCCTGGATTCTCTATTATGTGGGTCACTACTTTAGGTACCGCATTTTCTGGGCGTGTTCACAAGGGCCATTGAGGTGTAGTAGTTCTAGTAGGATGCCATATACTATCACTTCATCACTTTGGATCTTCGGGCTGAGGTTTAGGGGTATTTCAAGGCATGTTTTTTTGTATCGTGGGGAAATAATATGGAGCCACCAGTGGGACACGAACCCACGACCTTCCCCTTACCATGGGGATGCTCTACCAACTGAGCTATGGCGGCATAAACTTATTCAATAAGCTGGCTGATTATAGTATTTTCTTGGAAAATTCAAGAGGGAGTCAGATGAATTTTATTATTTATGATTTCTAAGAGACTTTCTTCCGCCAGTCTTCGCAATATTCTCTGATTGAATCAGGTATTTGCTAGGGAAAAAGTACGCATTCAAAATATTATTTTTTCCATGTATATTTCCTGAGAGTTGAGGATTTCTTCGTCCGCGAGCTCTCACTTATAATATCACTGAAATGAGTGACTATTTTCCCATCTTTTTCCACCGATATAGCTCGTCGCAGAAAGTCCAAATCCTCGATAGTTCGTATGATTCCAGTATCAACTATTGTGTCGTGATTCGTATCCTGGTTTTGACCAGTTTGATATCTCGTACTGGTTCCAACCGAGTGACTTGAAATATTTACATATTGTACTGTATTCTCTTTCTATCTCTCCTTCTTTGAGTGAGTAGGATTTCCAGTCTTTCGGATAGAGTCCATCCTCGAGCATATAGACACTTGTATGAGTGATATAGGGGAATTTCTCATGGATCTCTTGTATATTTTCGAGCGTTTCTCTTGGTTTTGAGTAAGGGAGTCCGAGGATGAAGTCGATATTGAGTGATATTCTCTTATCTTGAATGTGTGTGTGTATAGTAGAAAGTGCACTCATGATGCTTTCTCTGTCACTTCGATGAATCGCTTTCAGGGTTTCATCATTCAAGCTCTGGATGCCGATAGAAAGACGATTCACTCAGAATTCTAGGAGTCATGTCACATATTCAAGTGTGATATCTTCGGGATTGCACTCGAATGATATTTCTGTATGTGCCTCTCTTTCCTTGAAGCAAGAAAGTATACTCGATACTTCTTCAAGACTAAGGATAGATGGAGTGCCACCACCGAAGTAGATAGTATCGACTTTTTCGTCATTCTTTATAGATGACTCAAAATATGATCTTATCTCATCCTTGAGGTGAGCAATATATCTTCTCTTCTTTGCTTCATCAAAAATCGGGGTCAGAGCAAATTTGCAGTATGGACACTTCTGACGACAGAAAGGGATGTGTATGTAGAAGTTCACGGTAAAATCTTAGTTCTCTTAGCATATATCCAAGTGAAGAAAATACAAATTCAGAAAATTGACAATAGTATTTTTTGTAAAATAAAATTGACATCTCTCTCTCTCTGATTATTCTAAGAGAACCTATAAGGTATCATCCTGTCAGGATACTCATCCGAGTCCACAGTGGTGATGGAGGCGATCGATGGCAAAGTTCAAGGGCTATAAGCATTTTTCTTCCTCTGCGAAGCAGAAGAAGGAACGCCAGAGTCGGGCAAAGAAAATTGCTTTGCAAAATCAGGCTACGAAGCTCGCAGCGAAAACTGGAAAGCCTGCCACATCTTCGCAGTACAGGTACTGAAGAATTGGCAGAAAGCTTGAGTGGCTGATTCGAAGAGCTCTTCCCGCTAAAAAAGGCGTCCTCGGGCGCCTTTCATCTATTATACATTATACACTTTCTATCATCTTCTCGACGCGAGAGAAGATATCTTCTTCTGTCTCTGTCGCATCGATCCTATAAATCTTGTGTCCATGACGTTTCCAGACTTCGATGAGAGGGAGTGTATCAGCGATCGACCAGGCGATGCGTTTGCGTATAGCATCAGGGGTATCATCGGTACGAGTGATGAGGACGTTTCCTGTTTTTGGATTTGTCTCACCAGTATAGCTTGCAGGAAATGTCTCACTCGTCTCAGGGTCTATACGTCGACCAGAGAGCCGCTTCACTGCGGTTTCTTCATCGAGGTCGAGCCAGAGGACATCGAAGTCTCACCATACTGATTCCATAGCGTCATTTTGTTCGGCACTTCGGATAGCACCATCGATGAGTACTTTTTTATCGCTGTGTTCGGCAAGGAAGAGCTCTGTGAGTTTGACTATATACTCTGTAGGAGCCTTGAGTCCAGCTTCTAGCGCTTCTTTCACTCTTCTCCCATCTTCAGTATCGAGCTTCGAGAATTTACGAAGTTCTGTTCCCATCTCGAAAATGATATAGTCTGGGTATTTTTCGAGTATTTTTCGAGCCTGTGTTCCTTTACCAGATCACTGGATACCTATGAGCATAATATGAGCCATAAAGAGATGAAGTATTAAAAGTATATAATTAATCAAGAAGACACAAACAAAGACATAAATACAATATTTCTTCCCTGATCGAGAAATCATATTTCTTCTGTCGATGTTTCTGTCTTCTTCTTTGACAGAAGTACCCTCACAAAAGATAATAAGCCGGATTCTGTACTTCGATACACATCTATCTAGGATACGAGTCACCTCGTACCTCAAGCGGAGTATAGAAAAAAAGACTGCTCTAAGACATTATCTTTCCTTCTACCATTCTCCTTGCATTAGAGAGGGTTTACCACATACTTGGTCACCCAAGTATATCCATCTGAGATGGACTTTTCACCTTTTATCTCTCGCGAGATTCGTATTGTCTCTGTGGCACTTTCCGTACTCCACATTTTATATATGGTGCAGAGCCAAAGCTGTTAGCTTTTCTCACCTTAGAGGAATGTCCAGACTTTCCTCACCTACTGAAGTAGGCGCGTGTATCTGTCTCTTGTGAGAGCCCCATGAGTATAGAAAAAAATCATATTTAGTAAAGAGTATTTCTTGCATAGAAGGGAAAATTTCCCCTTTCTTAAAAAATATATAAAATACATTTCTCTTATTTTAGATTCTCAACTTTCTTATCTGAAATATCTTATAGGCATCGATGAAGCTTGACGTGGTGCATGGGCATGACCAGTAGTGGCTGGAGCTTTTTGCGCGGGGCTTAACTTCGATTTCTCTTGCTTTCCTGGGTTGACTGATTCCAAAAAAATCTCCTATAAGAATCGAGAAAGGCTCTACTCTCTGATAGAAGCGAGCTCTCTCCGATGAGAATGTTTCTTCGCTTCGGGGAGTATCGATGCAGAGGTGATCGATAGAGTCGGTATTCGAGAAGCCAATAAACTCGCTATGCAGGAAGCACTATATCAGGTCCTCGAGAAAGTTCCTATAGCAGATATTTCTCAGATACTGATCGATGGTCGGGATAACTATATTTTCGAAGGGATCGATGCTACGAGAGTTCGATATATTGTTTGAGGCGACCTCACAGAAAAGAGTATTTCAGCTGCTTCTATCGTCGCAAAAGTAACTCGTGATCGGAAAATGTGTGATTTTTCAGTGGAGTATTGAGACTTTCATTTTGATCTTCATAAAGGCTATGGTACAAGAAAACATCAGCAAGCACTTATGATTTATGCCATAAGTCCGATACATCGCAAGAGCTATGCCCCGATCAAAAGATTGATTTCAGATGATTCGTAGGTACAATTTATTTAGTTATTCACTATTTTTCTCAATTATGAGATTCTCATCTTTTCTGTCACTTTTTCTTGTTCTTCTTATTCCATATGGAGTATCTGCTCAGGTGACACTTGTGGATTCACAACAGACTCTCTCTGAACTGAGCCTGCTCATTGCTCAATATGACACTCGTATCAAGCAACTTCAGGCTGAAAATGCTGTACTGAGACTCGAAATGACAAAAGCAGGTATCAGTATTCCACTCACAGATCTTTCTGGAAGTGCTATTCCCATGCCTACTACTGCTCCTGTAATAAATATTCCTTCATCGGTTTCTACTGGCTGAGTTGTTCCAATTGTTCCTATGCAGACTGGATCAGTAAGTGCTGCCACACTTACTGAGATCACGACAAAATATGGGAAAGATACTGCAGGATTCATCTCACGTATTAATCAAGACTGGGCAGCAATAAAATCTACATATAAACTTTCTCCAGGTTCTCATCTCGCTGGATATGAGTTTATCCAGACGGGTTCCCTGGATCATGTATTTGCTGATATTATCGTATGAAGCGGGATGGTATGAATCTATGATATCAAGATACTCTACCAGTTCGAAAAGTCTGAATATAAGAGAAAATTGATTGGTATTTTTGAATATAGTCCTGCGACTCTTCGATATGTGACTCGTACTGGGTCCAATCCATTTGGTTGAGTGACTCGAATATTTGTAGCAGATCCCTACTATACTGGAGTAGTGAAGCCCCCAGCCACTATATCGGGCACTTCTACGGGATCAAGCGTGACACCACCTATCTCAAACCCTTCCCCATCATGAGCTACGACAGTACCTCCATCGAGTACAGTCACGCTGGCAGATATCACAAAGGCATACAATGAAAAAAGATATCTCTCGACAATATCTCTCTCGAATACTTACCTCGAAAGAAATACTGCGACACAAGATGTACTCAATATTCGATATCGTACCTATTTCATCATCGGAAAGTACAGTGAGTCACTCGCGGAACTCGTGAAGATAGAGAAACTCGGTACCCTCGATAAGCAGACTGCCTGTAATGCCCAAGTAATAGCTACATATAGTAAGAATCAAGCTCTCGTAGATAAGTATGCGACGATCTGTAAAAAGTAGGAGTCAGCTATGAGGATAATCAAAGATGTGGTATAAAAAAATCTCGTTCATTTCGAGATTTCTTGATTTCATGTTATTTATTATACACTTCTATAGAAGTTATGAGATTATTATGCACAGTGAGCTTCTCTCTTCATCTCGATATTGTTACAGCGCCTTGTAGATCTTCCTTTTTTAGAGTAAAGATTATTTCAAGAGTATTTCAGTCTCGCTCTTCTATTGTTTCAATAGTCCATTCTAGCAAGCTATATCTTTCAAGAAATGCCCTCATCATTTTCAGTATCTTTCATTTTCAGAGATGGAGTCAAGTATTTTCAGAACTATAGATACAGTCCACTTGAAGCAGAGCTCAGATTGTTTGAAAATCCCTTTGATTTGATGCATCAAAATAGAGTCTTATCACTTCTTCTAGATGTGATCGAGTGTTCATAGTGGATAATTACTTATGGATTCCTTCTTTTTTCTCTTTCATAGCAAGCTTCATCTGTGTCACTTTATCTTGTATAGCATTTCCAGATTTTATTGAGAAGCTACTCCCACAGCCACATCGGGTATTGATTTTCTCACTCGTGAGTATCCATTTCTTCCCCGTCCAAGTCACCATAGATGACTCAAGGAGTCAGAGGTGTCCTTCCATGAGTGATATAGAGATGTTATCTTGCTTAATGGTATGATTCATAAGAGGATTGGATTTCTCCTCGACTTTGATTTTATGTCAGGCACAGCCCGTATCAGTTATACTTATAGATATGTTTTCAATATTTCGCTCTTTCCAGGAAGTGAGAGTTTTGGGATCAAATCGTATCATAGAATGCAATATTAAGAAGAGAGGACTAGAGTGAATTATTTTATTTCTGTATTTTTCTGAACTGGGGGATGATATTTCCATAGATTGTCTTTTCAGCGACTTATATCCCAGCCGTCTTGTGAAAGGATAGTTGGTATCGAGTCCAAGAATCAGGCTTTTATAAGGTCAGATCCTTCTATGATATCAGGATGACTAGAAGCAACCTCTGTGATATAAGCAAGATAGAGCTGCTTCATGGCGCGTATGACTCATTCATTACAGTTTGTTCCTGATGTAGCGAGAGGATTTTTTATATCTTTTTGTGGTATGAGATTCTTCTCTTTCTCTCGGAGATGACTCGTGAGCTCTTTAAGGGAAATATTTTTCTTCATATTTTCGAGGAGCTCTATTCCGATATTTCTACAAATATAAGGCTCTTCGTCGTATCATTCTATAGCAATAAGAAGAAATCGCTCTGCTGCTTCTCTATGATCGCCTTCTTTTGCTCGTGCGAGTGTCCCGAGGAATCTTGATGCGAGGGGTGCATCGTGATTCATACTCGCTACTTTATAGTAGGACTCAGCTGTATCGGTATCAGAGAGTTCACTGGCAGTATAAGCGAGATTATAGGGGAGCATACCATTCTCGCAGGGATCTTTGAGCGAGAGGTTATCCCACAATTTTTTTGAAGCATCTTCATGTATTATAGCTTGTATTTTCTTTTGATCACAGGTCATTTGTATTCACTTTTTTCATATCTCGAGTGCAGCTTGAGATATCCCCTTTTCCTCTATATAGTTTGGTTTTTCTGTATTGAGTATTGGACTCAGTAAAAGTGCGAGATTATATGGGCTGCTAAAATGGGGACTCAAATCAGTGATACTTGTGATAAGCGGATTGAGATATATTCGGAATTTTCCATTTCCTGCATTATCTCCGATATACTGTATAAGATTGATCCAAAGTATATCAGCATAAGTTGTCGTATGTCCAGCATCCGAAAGACGTACGATCTTTGTATTCGGTGCAAAATCAGGATGGAGACGACGATAATCAAAAAGTTCTCGATATTCTTTATAGATACTGCCAGTATTATAGGAATATATGATAAAAACTGAACCTATAACGATAAATATGCGGATGATGTATAAAATTTTTTTGTAGAACATACTTACTCCTATATACCAACCCCATCTTCTGGGAGTGAATCCGAAAGAGGTGATATTGTTTTTGATATTGGTGCATGATATGGTGTCTTCTCTGCATTTTTTAATTCTCCACTATAGGAAAGTATGAGCATCCTCGCATCTCCTTCGCCTTCACTTTTTGTCGTGACCCCATCAATGTGCTTCTCTGAGATATAATTATGTGCCTTTTTCCGTTCGAATGAAGAGAGATTGCGTATTTGGGTCGATTTCCCACTTTGCATGACCCATGCTATTTTCCCATCGAGAAAAGCAAAAAGCCGATCATCTTTTGCTTTCATGTAGTCATTTACTTCCAGATGGACATGGACAAAGTGTCAGAGTTTTTTCTCAGCAAAACGACCGATAAGATGCTGGAATGCTTCTATATTTTTCCCGTGTATTCCTATAAGAAGGGGAGAATCTGGCGTTTCTATGCGTACCGAAAGATCGTCAGCATCCTCTTTTATATCGAGTGTAGTTATAGTAATGCCAAGATTCGAGAAAAATGAGTCGAGAAATGCTTTCATACAAAAAAATTACTTTGCTATAATTATATCGAAATTCGAGAAAAGACAAGAATGAGAATGTTTTTTTATGTGGCGGAGAGAGGGAGATTTGAACTCCCGGTATCTTGCGATACGCACCCTTTCCAAGGGTGTGCACTAGGCCACTATGCGACCTCTCCAAATAAAACAAAGATACTGTAGAAAAAATGTCTGGCGGAGACGCGAGGAGATCGAAGCCCGGTATCTTGCGATACGCACACTTTCCAGACGAAAGGACGACTGACACCATGCGACCTTCACTTAAGATTCTGGCTTTCTCAGAATATTCATGAGGAAACTCTATGGAAAATAGTCAAAAAATCAAGAAAAAATAGATGTTTTAAATCGAGAGATCCAAATATTTTTCTTACTTGATTTCTGAGAGTTTTTCTCTATACTACGGAGAGTACATTACCTATTTTTCTATGAAGATAAAAGATCTCTCTCAAAAAAAACGCGTCTCAGATCGCCTAAAACGTATCGAATGACAAGTTCGATGAGTCATACAAATGATCGAAGACGAGTCATCTGTACGTGAGATCGTCCAGCAGATCTCTGCTATCAGAAGTGCTATGAGTCAAGCAGCGAATGAAGAACTTCTTTGTGCTATCGAGCGTACTACCGAAAAAAAATCTCCCCTCGATGACAAGGAGCGTGATGAAATAAGGGGGTTATTAAAGCTTATACGATAAAGTCCTAAAACGTTCTCTCTAAAAAACTCTCACATATGTATGAGAGTTTTTTCTTTATGGAGCATACTTATATAAAAAAAACTCTTATCCCGTAAAAAAATTTGCTTTTTTTATATATCGGATATACTATGGTTAGCGTTAAAGCAAACCTCAATCGTCTCATTATCTCACTTGGTGGTTCTTGTGAAATAGAGAAATCTTATAGCATCTCCGGTCTCAATCAGGAGCGATCCTTCAAATATCTGAGAGTCACTTATTGTTACATGCTTGCTTCTCATTCTTCCCCTTGAAGATTTTGTTTTATAAATCTCTTTTTATATTTTACAAGAGGAATTTTTAGTAAAATCTTTTGACTTTCTCTTGACGGAGACTACCCTCTAGACAAGTTCATCATCTAAAAATATTTCCTATAATGCCTAAAAATCTCGTCATAGTAGAGTCTCCTGCAAAAGGAAAAACGATAGAAAAATTCCTTGGGAAAGATTATCAGGTAGAAGCATCATTCGGTCACATACGAGATCTTCCTGCCAAAAATCTCGGTGTCGATATCGAATGAGGATTCATCCCAGAATATGAGATCTCTCCAGAAAAGAAAAAGCGGGTTACAGAGCTTAAAAGATATGCTAAAGATGCAGATAAAATCTGGATAGCGACGGATGAAGATCGTGAATGAGAAGCTATAGGATGGCATCTCTGTGAAGCACTCGGGATTGATGCATCGAAAGTCGACCGTATCGTATTCCATGAGATCACGAAGACTGCTATAGAGCATGCTATTGCTCATCCACGAAAGATATATATCGATCTCGTGAATGCTCAGCAGTCGAGACGAATCCTCGATCGTATCGTAGGATACGAGGTATCTCCTGTACTCTGGCGCAAAGTCCGTTCTGGACTCTCAGCAGGACGTGTCCAGTCTGTCGCCGTGAAGATACTCGTCGAGCGTGAACGTGAGATCCGAGCTTTCATCCCTGAAGAGTCATGGAGGATCGAATCATGAGTTAAGTCAGGGAATATCGATTTCTCCATTGAGCTCATGAAGCTCGAATGAAAATCAAAGAAATTCAAAAATGAAACTGATGCGCTGAAGTTTTTCTCTACCCATGGTATCGATCTCGCAAGTACCAGGCCAACAAAAGACAAGAAGGGGAGTATTGTCTACCATATTCTTCATAACGAGAACTTCACTCTTACTGATGTCGAAAAAAAGGAATCTCGCCGTATGCCAGGAGCGCCATTCACTACTTCCACACTGCAACAAGAAGCTGCTCGCAAACTCTGATATGGTGTGAAGCAGACGATGGATATCGCTCAGCGTCTCTACCAAAATGGTCATATCACCTATATGCGTACTGATAGTGTGAATCTTTCAGATCTTGCAATAAATAGTGCTCGAAGTTTCATCGAGAAAAATTTCGGAAAAGAATATGCACTTCCGGGTGGTCGAAAATACAAGACCAAACAAGCATCTGCACAGGAAGCACATGAAGCGATACGACCTACAGATATCGGCCATACACCAGAATCTCTCGGGCTTGATGGACAAGAAGCACGCATATATCGACTCATCTGGGAACGCACCGTCGCTTCCCAGATGGCTGAAGCAATAGTCGAGACGACGACCTATAGATTCACTCCAAGTGGACATGATGAAGAGTGGATAGCAAAAGGAGAAGTGATACAATTTGCAGGATTCATGAAGCTCTATATCGAAGGGACAGATGATGAAGAGGATGAAGAATCTCGCAAACTTCCTGCTCTCAAAAAATGAGATACTATTGCTTCTCATTACTTTTCTGGACTTCAAAAATTCTCCCTTCCTCCACCACGCTATAGTGAAGCCGCTCTCGTGAAGAAGCTTGAATCAGAGGGTATCGGTCGACCATCGACCTATGCTCCGACTATCCAGACGATCCAAGATCGTGGATATGTCGTCATCGAAGCGAAGAAGCTCCTTCCGACAGATATAGCCTTTGTCGTGGTCGATTATCTCGAGCAAGAGTTCGGGAATTTCATGCAGTATAGCTTTACGGCAGAAGTAGAAGCTCAGTTTGATCGTATCGCAGAGTGAGAACTTGATTGGAAGAAGATGCTCTGAGATTTTTATACTCCTTTTCATACGAGTATCGAGGGAGCACTCGGAGCAGAGGGAAGATTTGCGAGTGAGCGTATACTCTGAAAAGATGAAAAAACAGGTCGAAGTGTCCTTGTGCGGATGAGTCGATTCGGTCCTGTGGCGCAGATCGGGACTCCCGAAGAGCTCACAGAAGAAGAGAAGCCCCGCTATGCGAATCTCTCTCCAGGGCAGTCGATCGATGATATCACTCTCGAAGAAGCACTCGGACTCTTCGGTCTTCCGAAAGACCTCTGAATCTACCAAGAGAAGGAAGTGATAGTCGGACAGTGACGATTTGGTCCCTATGTGAAACATGGCGAAGCATTCGTCTCTATCCCGCGGAGCGAAGACCCTCTCGCAGTCGATATGACTCGTGCTATCGAACTCATTGAGGCCAAAAAAATCGAAGATGCACCAGTGTGACACTATGAAGGCGAACCCTATACCAAAGGAAAATGAAGATTCTGACCATTTCTCAAGTGGAAGACTCTCTATGTGAATGTCCCAGTACGATATGACTTCGAGAATCTCTCTCAGACTGATGCAGAAACTCTTATTCGAGGAAAAATCGATAAAGAAGCCAATCGCTATATTCATCACTGGCCAGAAGAAAAGATTTCTGTAGAAAACGGAAGATACGGTCCATTTATCAAATTCGGCAAAGAAAATGTCTATCTTAAGCGTGGGGGGAAGAAGATCACTGAACTTGTAGATATAGAGGCCCTCACCCTCGAAGAGATAAAAGAAATGATCTCCGATCAAGTCCCATGAGCATTCAAGGAGAAAAAAACGAAAGCACCAGCGAAGAAATCTGGAACGAAGAAGCCAACTCCGAAGAAAGCTCCAGCAAAGAAGAAATAGACGTTTTTGTCATTCCTGCTTTGTGCTGGAATCTTTTTTTGATTTTCTTTCACTTTTCGATAAAGTCGAGTGATGACAATAATCCAAACTTATAAAAGATTTCTCACACCACTATTACAAAGACCATTACCTTACATAAAATCTTTTCTTTTATGAGGCTCAGATGGTATTTATACTATATTTTCCTTAGAAATATTTCGTAAATTTTTAGTACTACTTCAGAATTGAGATACTTCATGATTTGAGTGATTGCTCTGGATATATTTCCTTGGAAGCTTAGTGTATCTTATTTTTTTTCAATTTATTACCCCTGGTTGGTGATGGCCTGAGATAGCATTTGGTGAGTCAAAATTTATCATTCGAGATTACCTAGCACAATTTATCCAATCTGAGAATAGTGATATTGAGAAAATAGGCACATGAAAATTCCTTACTGTTCTCGAGCGATGAGTGCGCACATGGATGGATCTCCTTTATGACGCTATTGAGAAGTGATCTTCCATGGTCATTATTTTGGTTTATGGGTTTTACTGGATATTTAGTGTGAATGTCCAAATTGGTTTTATTGCTATATGACTTATTATTATAAGTCTTATCGTAGCTACTAAATCAAATATCCGTTCTCGTCATGAGAGAAAAAAAAGGGTAGAGGTAGAACATGAAATGAGCCGAAGTATTACCAGGATTCTCATGTCAAAGAATGAGATGCTTCAAAATAGTCCTACATTCTTTGGAACTCTCGATGCTATAGATTGATTAATCTATGCAGCTAAGAAGCTTCAAGTGAAAGTACAAAAATGGGTTAGAGTTATCACTTCATTTCCCTTATTTCTCGTTGTTTTACTCAGGATAGCATTATATATTTTTCTTGCAAAATTCATATTTTGAGAGTGAATGCCGATCTCTGAAGTTGCAGTTTTTTTGACCGTCATAACTCTTTTCGAAAAAAATCTGAATTCAATCCTCCAATTGACACGTGAACTTCTTCGAGATTTTGTTCATGTAGAGAAACTCTGGGATATATTCGATGAGCTTCATCCTATCAAATGATATGAATCTGGTAATTTATTCACATTGCACCCTAAGGATATAACCCTCGACTCTATCTCCTACGGCTATAACGAATCGAAAGTCTTCTCTGACTTTTCGCTCACGATCAAACGATGACAGAAGACAGCACTCGTCGGTGCTTCCTGAGGAGGGAAGACGACTCTCATGAAGCTCATCGCAGGATACCTCCATCCGGAAAGTGGAAGTATCTCTGTCATGGGGAATATACTTAGTGAGACAGCACTCAAAACCTACTATCCTCACATAGGATATCTCACTCAAGACCCGAGTGTATTCGATGCGACGATACGAGAGAATCTAGTCTCAGCTATCGCAGAGAAGAGGACAGATATACACACGGATATTCGAGAGGATACTTCTGTCATGTCGACAAAGTCCCGAGTACTCGGGACGACGAGACATCCTGCTCAGGAAGATAGAAAGACAGGGCAAGATTTCTCCTATGGTCGAAATGACGGAAAACTAGAAACAACATGAATAGACTCTGCTGTGTCTTCTGTCACTGTATCTCAAGACGAAATGCTGAAAAAAGCACTCAAACTCGCTCACTGTGATTTCGTCTTCGAGATGGAGAAGGGTCTCGATACAGAAATAGGAGAAAGGGGAGTACGACTTTCTGGAGGGCAGAAACAGCGACTTGCTATTGCGAAGATATTTCTCAAAGATCCAGAGATCATCCTCCTTGAT
>JANNCQ010000020.1:0-13108 GCA_031386685.1 Candidatus Altimarinota bacterium
AGTCCGTAGGAGTGCACCAGGAGGAGATGATAAAGAAATATATTGATGATCAGTGACAATAATTCCTAGAAGGAGAGTAGATACTTCGTGTATACGAGAACGGGCAAGCCCCATGCCTTTAGGCTGGGGTAGCCTTTACTAGTAGATGCCTAATTTCCTCAAATACAGGAGTATTAGTAAATACTAATCATACTAATCCTTTTCTGGATTTTATTTCTTCTATTGAGGGAATTTCAATTCTAATAACATTATTGCATTTATAATCTTCTCATATTACTTCCCCTAATGCCGTACAAGTAATTATAATAGTCGAATCAATTCATTGTAGTTTATCAATTAACTTTCTTGCTGAACTTTGTGCAAGTTCTTTATTTCAAGATCTGATTAATCAGATGATTGAATCATCTACAATATGTGTAATTTCCGCATATTTATTAAAAATTCAATCTAGATAATCAACTATAGAGCTAGTGGTATATATTAGATGTAAAGAGGCCTTTTTATGATCTATCTTTTTCATTATAGAAAGTAGTTAAGTTCTCCATTACTTTGTCCATTCTTTCCTCAACAAACTTATAAGCATCTTCGTTAAACATGATTGTTGGATATATACGACAAGGAGGTGCCAAAATAATCTTCTCCTTTGCAAATGCATACCTAATTAACTCTTCTTTTTGTTTAATATCACGGGTCCATTTATTCAAATCACTTAGTATTGAAGGCATTGCATGTATAACCATAGCCATTGATGGCCCCTGTACTACAATATCAATTCATGCCTTTTTTGCAGACTTCTCGATGAGCAATCTTAGCTTTTCTGCAAAAAATTTTGCATTATCGTATGAATTTTTCTTTGAAAGAATATCGAGAGTAGATTTAATTGCAACTAATCATAATGGATAGCCATTAAAAGTTCAACCATGTGTGACATCTCTTTTAGCATATAAAGACATTATTTTTGATGATCCAATGAAGCAAGATATAGGAAAACTTCATCCAGCTAATCATTTTCAGAATATATGAATATCAGGAACAATACCTGTTTGATTATACACACTTCCGTAATTAACACGAAATCATGTGATAATTTCATCAAATATGATTAAAAATTTTTTCTTTATTGATAGGTCTTTTATTGCTTGGAAATACTCCAGATCAGCCATAATTCCTCACCCATTAATAGCTATTGGCTCCATGATAACCGCAGCTATATTTCAATCATATTTTGATAGGGCAAATTCTATTGCCTCAATATCATTCCAAGGAAGAATTAGAGTATCTGCAAAAGGATCTGAAGATCGTCATTGAGTTCATCTCAGATCTCACTCAAAAATTTTAGGAATAAATCAATCTTCCATTGAACTTATTCAACCAAGAATCGTATCTGAATTACCATGATAATGTCAATGAAATCTTATAATAATTTGCTTCCTCGAATAAGCACGTGCCAAACGAAGCGTATTTAAGACAGCTTCTGTTCAACTTGTAGAAAAACGGATTTGAGCATCTTCTATAGGGACAGTTGTTTTAAGTTGATTAAGGGTGTCAATTTCAATTTGACCAAAATGATCAACTGCAGATACATTTTCCTGAAAGAAGCTGCAAATAGGGTTTATGTATTCTATGTTTTTATGTCATAAAATATTTGCACCAAAACGAGAAAAAAAATCCATGTATTTAATACCAGCAATATCTGTAAGAAATTGCCCATGTCAATCATTAAAATGATGTCATGAAATATCCCATGGAAAGTTAAAATTATAATGAACTGACCCAGGAAGTATATCTGAAAGCTCTTTATTTAGCTGACTGCTTGATCGTTCCATAAATTTTTAAATATTCACGCTCAAAATAAATAAGTTCTTTGCAAATAGCTTTGAGTCTTGCTTTATCATTCTCAGTTACAGGTAAATTATAAGCTAGCTCCGCGCGAATAAGCTGAAATGCTTCTTCCACTAAGTCTAAAAATTTCCCACCAACGTATTCCTTAAAAGCAGTTAATACATCACTTTTCTTTCAAATTGGTATCGGAGATTTTTGAGCCACTAATGCTGTACATATCCATCAAATGAGCGTTAATATTCCTTTCGTATCACCAAATTTTAAATAACCATTATATTCATCCAAATCATCTGGAACATTTAAATCTTCTGAGGTGGATGGTATATCTCATTGAAATCAACGAACTTTTTTCATAAAAAATAGTGGCGTCTCAAAACTCAATGCTCTATAATCTTCGATAGGTAAATCTCAGATTTCACCTCTCATTTCATTTCACCAAACTAATCTACTAGCATACATCATATTGATGACGCCTTCTCGCATAAGTAGATCTTTTGGATCCTGAAAATTAATTTCATCTCTTGGAATAATATATAAGTCCAACTCAGGACCAACGATTGATTGTGTACGATGATATATAATTCTTTGTAATTGCTCAGCTCAACTACGGTCAACTCAACCACTTATAACAAACGCCAAATCAATATCGCTTGTTGGTAAATATGTTCTATCAGTATAGCTACCTAACAAATATACTGCATCTATTTTTCATGCTACAGCATCTTGTGCCACTCTTATAGTATCATCGATTTTTGAATCAACAACACTTATTCATGTTTTATATAGATCCATAATCAATTTGTAAAAAAGTAGACAATATACTTTCCAATTCAATATTTGTTGTAAGGTCTCATTTTCCAACAATATCACTATATCGACCTATCCTTTTTGCCTCACCAACTCTATGATGGAGATATTTAATGAATCACATGTCAATATCAGTAAAACTTTTATTGCTATCAAATAATGCAAATCTATCTAATGGTACCTTATAATCAAGCATTGGCTCAAAGGACTGGGCCAAAAGTAGTTCGTCGCAAAGGGCATATCAAATTACATATTGATTCTCAGAATCTGAAATAACGTTCAGAATGTTAATATTATTTTCTGGAATGATACATTGGATACTCTTTACCAATGTAAGATAAGCACGCAAACTATGATAAAGTGAGGTACACTGTATAATGTTTTTAATTTCTCTTCGTAAAATTAGCTCTCATATGGCTTCTGCCTTTTCTTTTGTATTTCAAGGCTTATTATCAATGATTACTTCGTATTGTTGAGTTCAAATCCATTCTTTTATTCTATCCGGTGGGACACCATTATTAGCTCCTCAAACAACAAGTAACAATATATTTATTTCCATTCCATTAAGAAAATCGGCAACTTGTAGTCAAGCATCTACGCGATTTTTACATTCTTCCCAATTTGATCATTTCTGTTGAATAACTACTAAAATACTTTCATTCTTATTAATACTCTTAAGTTGATTGCAATTAATATAGTTCATATAAATGGAGGTTAAGAATAGATATTATAATAATATGTAAATTAGTTTAATGTCAATTATTTTTTACTTAGTAACGGAATGAATAATTCATTTTCCGATAATCAACCATGCTCACCTCTTTGGGTAGTAACACTTTCATTAAACAGATAATTTCAAATAGTATAATTATTTTTGGCGATTGCTAGATAGTCTCAAAATACATCACGAAATCAATCAGAATCCTTACTAACACCATATAATCATAATGAAAGAACTTCTTCATATGAAAAAATATCAAAATAATTAGAAAAATTATCTTTGAAATACGAAAGAAAATCCATATTTTTTCCATTTTTAACAAAAAAGTTCATATGTCTGGCATCTCCTGTTGGAGGAATAACCAAGAATGAATTTAGTAATGGAAAATCGGATAGATTAATTCTAGTCCCGGAACATATTTGACCATGATCTCCAGTAATAATCAGATTGAATGGTAAAGATTCTATCTTTATATAACTTACAATTAATCATAAAATATTTCGTAAAACCTGAATTGCTCTATCGTCGTCATATCCGTATTCATGTGAAGCTATATCATAATTATCGAAATACAAATATATGTATTCCGATGATGTTCTAAGTTCGTTTTCTAAAAGTTTAGGTATGTCGTAAGCTGATTCATAAGAGGCTATGTTTTTTACTCATTTTGATGTAGTTTTTGTATAAATACTATTGCGATATGCTGTTTTTGTGATAATACTAGAGTCTACTTTCAGCTTCTCATATATTGTATTTAATTTCGTCCAATATACTTCTGAAAAATCACTATCTGTAAATGATATAGGATTATAATATCTTGTAGAATGTATTAATGGGATTCATACTAACCCTAATGATTTCATATTTTGTGTCCATGAAACCAGACCATGTACTCATGGCGGTTCTCAAGTATTAATTGTTGTGATGACTGATGTTGTTGAAGTTGGAAAAACAGTAGTAATTCGATTAACGTCAAAAATTGGTTCTATAAGATCTTTCACGAAAGGAATCGAGCTATATCAAAATGCATCTATAAGAATGAAAATTGTTTTATTATTCTTCATAGATTCACTTGGCAATATTTTTAGTGCTGAATAATCTGTATGTCCATTGTATTTATTGATAATAGAGGACATCAGATTTAATAATGATCCACCATTGTAGTCTGGAATTAACATAATTTGAATTTTATAAGTTCACTCTATTATATAGAAATAATAATTTTTCAAAAACTTTATCTTTAATTTATACTAACTATAGTCAGTCAAATTAACGCATTCAATAAATTGATTATTGTTGATTATTCTTAAAAACTAAATCTATAAATTAGTAGATCATTACCTTTTAAACTCTCCAAATTAAGTTCGATTTGACAAATAAAATATTTGAATATGATACCGCCACTAGGTGTCCCATTTGTCCCATTTTGACTCCAGTTCCGAGATGACCTAGATGCTAGAACTCATATTTCTAGTAACCCACACTGGGTCTCGCCAAGGTTTGGTGGAGTACCAAGGTGTCCAGCCATATCAACACATAAAATCCACCAGCTCCTTCTGGTGGATTTTTAAGTGGTGAAATATCTTGTGATAGTAGGATGAGGATCCGAACAATAGTAAGTGAAACGAGCCAGCAGGAAGAGCTATAAGTAGGACTTTAGGTTAGCGTAGTCTCAACAGATCTTATCTGGAAGGTACAAAATATAAGCGCCATCGAGAAATTGAATCAAATAATTATCACGATGATGAGAAAAATATATCTATAAGTTCTTGAACATTCTCTATTCACAGATATACTCTTTTGTATTACCCACTTATCTTTATTCAAATGGATCACAGGAAAACCTGGCATCAAAGCCATAAAGACGATCTAAATTTTGGACAAAAGCTTTCAGATATTATAGCAAAAGGTATGGGTTCATGGGGTTTTATTATCATCCTAACCATTGTTGTTATTATGTGGATGATTCTCAATAGTATAGCATGGTTTTATCGCTGGGACATATATCCTTTTATTCTCTTAAATCTTCTTTTTTCTACGCAAGCCGCCTATGCCGCTCCAATTATTATGATGGCACAGAATCGTCAAAGTGATCGTGATAGAACTCATGCAGAAGCAGATTACCAGACAAATATTGAGGCAAAAAGAGAGATAGAAGAACTCCAAAAGACGCTCAATACTATTGAAGTAGAAAAACTGGATAAGATTATCCGACTCCTTGAAGCAAAAAAATAACATATTTCAGAAGATACTCCTTTCTTATGAGGGTACTGTATTAGGAATTCACGCCACATCTCAAATATACTCTTTATTTTTAAAAAAAATCTAATAAAATATTTGAATGTGGCACCACACTAGGTTTCCCATTTGTCTTATTTTGGTTCAAGTTCCGGGATGACCTAGATGCTAGAATCCATATTTCTAGTAACCCACTCTGGGTCTCGCCAAGGTTTGGTGGAGTACCAAGGTGTCCAGCCATATCGACTCATAAAATCCTAGAGTTCTGTCTCTAGGATTTTTAAGTAGCGAATCCGAGATCTTCCTGCAAAAGAGAAATATATTATTCCTCCTCCATAAGTCGGATCGTCATAATCATATTTTTTGCGGCAAGATCCTGCGGATTCATGCCTTCATGTTTCGGATGAGCCTTTCACTTCACGATACCGGCGAGGATCAGAGAGGGGACTTGGTCATCGATGACAGCATCAAGTGCAATAGTAGAGTTCTCACTCACATAGATATCTCACTCATAGGCAAGCATCATGTTTCCCATGAGATCATCACTCGGATCTACTGGAGCTTCATCGACGATGATACCTCCTATAGAGAGTCCAAAGTCTTCGACATAGTAATCTTTTTGTTCAGAAAAAGTAGCGAGAAATCTCGGATCACGCAAGAGCGTGTCTCTATTTTCTTTGGTGATTTCTCTTTTTTCGAGTGAGTCCTCATATGGAAGAAATACATTTGGTACGATCACATCACCGATCTCATGTACCATATCGATACTATATCCGAAATAGGGAAAATAAGCTCTCTCAGGAAGGTAAGTCGCAGCGATCCACTCAACGATATCGAGCGAAAGAGGCATATGAAGTGCGAGGAATATCCATTCTCACTTACGATACATAGTTGCAATTTCATTCTCTTCGATCTTCTGGAGCGAGAGAACTCGGACAAAAGAATCACGAATATCTGGAAGAGATGAAGCAAGGACTCGAAGCATAAATTTGATTTTTAAGATGAGGAGGGTAGTATATAGAAAAATATAAAAGTGACAAATAGATACTCTTTTTTTATACTTATGGATATACCTGTACTCATATCTGGAATCCTTCTATGACTCATACTGGGCATGGCACTTATGCGCATACTCTCACTTTTCGAGCATAAGAATCTCAAAAAATCAGTCATCAGGTGATCCAAAAGTCAGATCCTCGGTGAGCTCTATGAGAAGATCCTTCCCGCCCTTCCAGACTTTCCCTATGCGCCCAAAGATATGGTATTCACCGGAAAAGGGTGTGACTACATCATATTCGACGGGCTCAGCGAGGGGAGACTCAGAGAGATCGTATTTCTCGAGCTTAAGAGTGGGAATGCCCGACTGAACCAAAATGAAGCCATGATAAAAAACATCATCGATCAGAAAAGAGTCAGATTTACCGAATATCGGATTAATAGTGAGAAAAGATAAGAAATTTTTGGAAATTCGGAGAAAAAAGAGTATTCTATATTTATAAATAGAGAGAGAAATGAATGGAGCTTCTCTTCATGTCTATCCATACGAATTTTCTATTCAATACTATACATTAAACACTCAACCTATGTTTCTCCTCTCCACACGATCACTCATTGGATATGGTCTTGATAAGATATTCCTCATTGCAAAAGAGTCTCGATGCGATGGGATCGATCTTTCTGTAGACTTTCTGCTCTACGATACGATCGATGCTGTATACCTCGATATACTCTCTGGTCGTCACGACATGCCGATCATAAGTATCAGTGCCCCGACTCGGAGAGTGACGAAGAAGCAGTCAGGCGAGATCCTCGAACTCGCAGATCTCCTCGGAGTCAAGATCGTGAACTTCACCCCTCCACATAGAACCGATAGAGACAAAGAATGGTTCGGCGAAGGACTCAAGACCCTCACAAACAAATATCCAAATATCACGATCAATATCGTGAATGCTCCTCCAAAGACCTGGCTCTTCATCATATCAGAATACGGTGATGCCAGACCAGAGACGATCAAAAAGATGACCGAGCATACTGCACTCTCCATAGAGAATGTAGAACCAGAGAGTGGTGTGGATCTTATCAAGACATTCACCCTCCTTGGTAATACCATAGGGCTCGTATACCTCTCTGATAAGACGGAAGAGTCTGTGAGTATGTTCCCGGGAGAAGGGGATATGCCACTCGAGAGTCTCCTTATACGTATGAAAGAAGCTGGATACGAAGGACCATTCTCGCTCGATATTGATCCAAAATATCTCTCCATCGGAGAAGATGCAAAGGTCGTAGAAAGGATTATCCAATCACGAAATTATCTCGAACGATATTTCCGGATATAGAAATTACTCTACTTTCCAAAAGTAGTAAGTATAACAAATATATAGCCAATAAGAAGGAGAAATCAGAAAAGTATCGAAAATGCAGCTATCGTTAGAGTTTGAGATTTTTCTTTAGAAAAAATAGTTCAAAAAAATACTCAAGACAGAATCAATGTCGCTATCAATATAATTTCTATAGGAAATCTATATCATTGTTCCAATGTATCAATAATAAATCCTACAAAAAGTACACTAAGAAAAGTACATATTGTGCAGAAAGTTATACTTTTTACCATTTTTGATAGTTTTATGCATTTGAGAACATTTTCATGGTTCTCAGTTTATTCTCGACGGTACCTTCGATCTCCAGACGATCTCGGAGAAATATATTCCCTTTCTGTGCGAGGATCGAGAGTACAAGTTTATCATTGTATTCGAGGCGATTCGTAAAGTCATCGATATTCATGATGGCATACTTCACCTTTTTCCCAAAAAAGGTCTTTTCGAGAAAATTATTGAACTCAATCTTATCAAGCTCACCAATGATAAATATATCGACAATATTGTTCGTCGTCTCATTGCGAAAGTCGAGAATTGCTTCGGAGATTGTCACGAGATCGAGATTTTTTCGTCATTTGAAAAATTCTTTTATCGGGATCATGATATTATAAGACTTCAGATACATATCTCGTATCTGCTCATAGATCGGACAAGCACGATTCATCGTATAGAATTTTTTCTTATTTTGTTCATAGGATTTGAGGATCCCGAGATGTTCGAGATTCATGAGCTCACGACGCACCGCATTGATCTGCTCATCAGTATCTCGACAGAGCTCGCGAATGAAAAAACCGGTACCATTTTTCACTACCGTATCTTCGATGACAAGTTTTTCGAGAAGTTTGACGCGCGAACGCGAACCAAAAAGTTTGACGAGATCCAAAAGGTCAAAAGAAAAAGACTACTAAGCCGAAGTATATCGGATTAGGACTGAAATGCAAGGGAAATCATAAATTCGCAACTCAGAAATTTTGACTTTACTGAAAAATTACTATTATTGCATATAACTATTAGGAACAGTAGATGATACTTTATCTCCTCTTGTCATCGATTCACCGATGCTTGCTGCTGCTATAGTAAGATCTTTGTCAGAAGAAAAAGGATCGCTACCACTGAGTTCATTTATTAATAGAGTCTTAGATAATCTACCTAAGGAAGATGACGAGCAAAAATAATCACTCATTTGATATTTTAACTCTCGACTTTTCGAGAGTTTTTTCTATACTCTGCCCATGTCCAATCTGAACCCCGCACAACTCGAAGCCGTCCTCACTATCGACTGACCGCTCCTCATCAATGCATGAGCCGGATCAGGCAAAACCCATACCATCACCGAGCGTGTCGTCCATATGATAGAAAATTGTGGGATTGATCCTCGCGCTATTTTTTGTGTCACCTTTACCAATAAAGCAGCCCGAGAAATGCGTGAACGCATCGCCCGAAAACTCGGCATCACTGCAGAGATCATCAATCCATTTCGTATTCATGGACTTCCTACTATAGGTACTTTCCACTCGGTAGCAGCTTTTTTCCTTCGGATGTTCATCGATAAACTCGGATATGGGAAAGACTTCGTCATATATGATGCTGATGACTGCCTGCGTACCGTGAAGGAGATCATGAAGAGTCAAAATATCGATGAAAAAGAGTTCAATCCCCGAAGCATACACTGACTCATATCAGGAGCGAAAGGGAAGTGACTGACCCCTATAGAATACTCGGCTACCGTCGACAGCTACCTCGGATCTGTCGTCCTCGAAGTATATAAAGCGTATGTCGGAAAGATGCGAAAAGAAAATGCTCTCGACTTCGATGATCTCCTCCTCCTCTTTCGACAGATCCTCGATATAGACGATGTCGTCGAGTACTTCCATACACGATTCCAGTACTTCATGGTCGATGAATATCAGGATACCAACCAGCTTCAGTATGATATCATCCGTATCCTCGCAAGTCATACGAGGAATCTCTGTGTCGTAGGAGATGACTGGCAGGGGATATACTCATGGCGTGGAGCGGATATTTCCAATATCTTGAATTTCAAAAAAGACTATACTGATGCAAAAGTCATCAATCTCGAAGAGAACTACCGCTCGACGAAGATGATCATAGAAGCCGCGAATGCTGTGATAAAAAATAATACCAATCAGATGCAGAAGACCCTCTTCACCTCGAATCCTCTCGGTGAGAAGATCATCCTCCTCGAAGGACTCGATGAGAAGCATGAGGCAGAGCTCATCACAGGGAATATCAGAGACGCAAAAGAAGAAAATACAGATATTACATATTCTCATTTTGCCGTACTCTATAGAACCAATGGACAATCTCGACTGATAGAAGAGTCACTCATCCGCAAGAATATCCCCTATCGTATCTATGGAGGAGTGAAATTTTATGAACGCAAAGAGATCAAGGATATACTCGCTTATATCCGTCTCATCTATAACCCAGAAGACACCCTCTCGCTCAAGCGCATCATCAATGTCCCAAGCAGAAAAATCGGCGAGAAATCTCTCGAAAATCTCATAGAAATCATGAATCGAGAACATATGAATATCGCCCAGATCGCCGATGAGCCGATGATCGTCGAATCTCTCTCTGGCATAGGAGCCAATGGCATCAGATCATTCGTCATGACCTATAAGATACTCAGGGATATATCGAAAACTGAGTCCGTCGCAAGTCTCATGCAAGCCATCATCAATCGTACGAACTATGAAGACTACCTCAAAAGTGAATACACAGAAGAGGAATTCGAAGGAAAAAAAGAAAATCTCGAAGAATTCATGAATATGGCATCTCGATATGATGGACTCCTCTATCCGGAGAACATCGCACTCTTCCTCGAAGATATCGCACTGATCACTGATCAGGATAGAAATGGAGAGAAAACTGCAAATGATGGTGATGGTACCGTATCGCTCATGACGGTCCATCTCTCGAAGTGACTCGAGTTCCCACATGTATTCATCGCAGGAGCCGAGGAAGGGATATTCCCACACTCTCGCACTCTCATGGATGCTCGCGAGATCGAAGAAGAACGTCGACTTATGTATGTCGCGATCACCCGAGCAAAGGTGAGACTTCATATCTCCCGAGCCCATGAGCGCTATACTTTCGGGAATTATAGTGCCAATCCAAAGAGCAGGTTTATGAAAGAAATCCCTACTGAATATATACAAATAGAGGAAAAACGGGGAAGTGCACAGAGTATATTTGGAAGTGGAAGCAGTGGCTTTTCGAGCTTGAATACGCTCTTCTCTGGAGCAGGATCGACTCTGCCTTCATCTGTCGCCAAAACTCCGAAAGCGAAAAACTCTGCCTCTGATTTCTCCCTCGGGGATCGAGTAGAGCATGCCCAGTACGGTATTGGGACTATAGTATCTATAGCATGATCTGTCGCAGATATAGCATTCTCCGGAACGGGAATCAAGAAGATGAATGTCGAGATAGCGCCTGTAAGGAAGATATAGAAAACACTTCGATACGAATACAAGAGATATACTCTAAGTATGTCTCTTATCTCAGGAGGATTACCTGACTCCCATCTTTCCGCTTCGGAAATCATCGAATGCTTGGTGGATTTCGCTTTCGGTATTCATGACAAATGGGCCATATGCGACGACCTCTTCATCGAGAGGAAGTCCTGCCATAATGAGGATTTTCGCATTAACAGAAGATTCTAGAGTGATCTCCTCTCCTTCTTGTGAGAGATAGACCATATCACCATCTTCGAGAGTCTTTCCATTCACGATCCCACTTCATGCTGTGATGAGTACCATGCTGTTATATCTCGAAGGGAGTGTGATGCTGATCTTTCCTATCTTATCGAATCGTATATCATAGAGTTCGACGGGGGAGAAGGTTTTTGCCGCTCATACTGCTTCAGGGATCTGTCATCGAGAATCTGTCATTTTGAGATTCCCCGCTATTAGGCGTACCTTTCATCCTTCAAAATTCACTTCAGGAATATTCTCACGAGTGAGAGCTTGGTATCTCGGAGAGACCATTTTGTGTTCACGAGGAAGATTCACCCAGAGTTGTGCTGCATGCTGGATCCCTCAGGCACGAGAGAATTTTTCTGTCATGAATTCATTGTGGAGAAGCCCACTTCCTGCTGTCATCCACTGGACTTCATCTGCTCCTATCGTTCCACCATTTCCGGCTGTATCCTGATGTTCTACTTCTCAGGAATATACGATCGTGACCGTCTCGAAGCCTCTATGGGGATGAAATCCCACTCCAGGGCGGTGATCTTCTTGAGGTGGGATCGTCCAAGGGGCATTGTAGTCGAGCATGAGAAATGGGCTCGTATCATTACTCATCTCTCTTCCATAACCAGGGATATACTGTGCTACTTTGAATCAGTCTCCGACCATGTGGGAATGACGAGGATGTTCGAGACGGAGGATTTTTTTTTGCATATTCTGAGTATAGGGAACTTTTCAAAGAAATCAACTTTATTTTATAAAGTATGTTACAAAAATTTGCAATTCTTCGTAATTTCATAATTTGACTCATTCATATAGCACCACCCACTCTCCTTCACGCCTATCAGCAGAAGATATAAAAAAAGCTGGAGTCACTCCCTATACAATCAGGCTCTCTGTCTGAATGGAGGATCCATGACATACTATCGCGAACCTAAAAAGCTGAATAAATACACTCAAATAATGATCCATATTCCTGCGATCACTGGTACTCCTATTCGAAAGCTCCTCTTTGCTGCCTTATGATATAAAGGATACTGCATGCCGAGCCATATACCGAATACTCAGCCACACACAGCGAAAATCCAGAGCATCTTCTCGCTGATACGCCACCATCGATAGATCGATTTGAGCTTATCGACCCACATAAGTGCGTATGCGATAGCAGTAAGAATACCAACAAAAAGAAGAAGCGTTTGCATAGTAAAATTGATTATATGAAGACTCGGGCTCTTACAAAATGAATTGTAGCTACTTTACATTTTTTTAAAAAAACTTGTTATAATTGCAGCAATTAGGTTTACATTTTCTGGTAAGATAATTCCGTAAGGAATTATTCTCTAAGAAATTGTACCTATGCCTTCTTGTTATGCATATATGGAACTCAAGCAAAAAATGTTAGATGATATACTCTC
>JANNCQ010000021.1:0-2304 GCA_031386685.1 Candidatus Altimarinota bacterium
CACTTAAAAGAGTGTGAATGGAGATATACCAAAGAAACAGTTGAACTTGAAAAAGAACTCATTAGAATGATTAAAACTTTTTATAAAAAAGCCTAGAAAATCTTAATTTTATTAAAATCTTCTAGGCAAGAGCCTTTATAATTTATAATTCTTTACTCTATACGTTCTTATCACTCTTTTCACCATCTCCATCTTCGAATCAATGTGAGTGATTTTGTTAATTCTAATCAAATCCTCTAAAAATCAAAATACTCACTCTAATCCTCGATAAATCCATCCGTCTGAGCTCGCACGAGATCTGCGAAGTATCCCTTTTTCTCGACAAGAGTCGTATAGCTTCCCTCCTCGACGATCTCACCATCTCGAAAGACAAATATCGTATCTACTTTTCGTATCGTCGAGAGTCTATGTGCGATGATAATGGTCGTACGATCTCGCATGAGCTCTTCGAATGATTCCTGCAGATATCTCTCTGTCTCAGCATCGAGTGCACTAGTTGCTTCATCGAGGATAAGGATCGGAGCATCTTTCAGAAATGCTCGAGCAATCGCGAGGCGCTGTCTCTCACCTCCTGAGAG
The DNA here is from genome assembly GCA_031386685.1 of Candidatus Altimarinota bacterium. Classification (GTDB taxonomy): domain Bacteria; phylum Patescibacteriota; class Gracilibacteria; order BD1-5; family UBA2023; genus JAGOMW01. The sequence goes on from JANNCQ010000021.1 coordinate 579, forward strand.
CTTCACTCCTCGCTCTCCAACGAGGGTATCAAGACCGTTCGGGAGTCTCGAGATAAATTCTCGAATATGAGACTTCTCGATGATCTCATCGAGGCGTTTTTTAGATACTTTTTTCTCTCCGAGGATGATATTCTCCCGGATTGTCGCATCGAAGAGGCTATTATCTTGGAATACGACTCAGATATTGGCGCGGAGTGAGTCCTCCGTGACGCTACGGATATCGACTCAGTCGATGAGAATGCGACCTGACTGGATATCATAAAATCTCAGAATCAGATTGGTCGCCGTTGTCTTCCCTGATCCCGTATGTCATACGAATGCGACTTTTTTTCCGGCTTTGATGTGGAATGATATTTTTTTGAGTATTTCTCTCTCTGACTCATAAGAAAATCCGACATTTTCGAACTGGATATCCCCATTCACTCGAGAGAGTATCTTCGCATTATTCATTTCTGTGACCAATGGTCGCATCTCAAGAGTCTCGAAAAATTCCCTCGTCGCAGGGATTCGCCAGAAAAACCCATCCAGTGACCACATATACTCTCTATCGAAGAGAGAAAAAGTGTAGAGTACCCAATGAACATGACGATCTGACCGAGAGTAATGAGACCATCGAGATAAAGAAATGACCCAAGTGCGATCACTCCGATAGTGATGATGACCGTCGCTATCTGAGTAAAGCTGATGATGATACCCCACCATTTGAGTACAGGATACTGGAGCGCGAGCCTCTGTTCGAGGAGAGTATTCAGCGTACTCATACGATCATCTCTCAGAGTGAAACTCTTCACCGCGAGGATATTCGAGTAGGTATCGATATAGTGAGCAGAGAGCCCAGTATAGTATTTCTCGATCGGTTCTTGATTTCGAAATGTTTTGGTCGTAGCCCAGAGAGCGAGTGTAGTACTCAGAAGTCCCGCAATGACCACAAAACTCCCGAGTCTCCACTCAAGTATGAGCATGCAAGGTATGAGGAGGACGATAGTAAAGAGAGATGGTATGAATTTTCGAAATACTTCGAGGAGAATATAGAAAATGTTATCCACTCATCTCACGAGCTCCTTCCCGAGCTTTCCAGAATTTGTATCCGTATGAAATCAGACCGAGAGAGCAAGAGTATGTGAAAAATATTTCCTGATAATGGTGTTGAACTCCTCATGTGCCATACGATCTGCATATATCGTGATGATAAGCTTCAGTACTATGATGATGAGGCCGACTCCACACCAGAGGAGGAGTGTATTTTTGAGAATTTGAGGCATTTTACCTGTAGAGAGACTCTTCTCGAGGGCGATTATACTATCGATCACATATCGGAAAAATATCGGCTCAAGTAGGAGGAGTGACGTGAAGAGGAAATCCGCGAGTATTAGGAGGATGACCGTCTTTTTCCTGTCTCGGAGGAGAAGCAGGACTTTTTTGAGTGTTTGGAACATAAATATTTAGTTAAAAATCTGAATTATCTAGTATTCTATGATAGTGGAAATGATAGATATCTTGATTTATTATTTAGTAAAAATATCTCAAATTATTTAGATTTAATGTAATAGCAATAATATTATGAAGGCTCTTGCCTAGAAGATTTTAGTAAAGGCTACCCCAGCCTAAAGGCATGGGGCTTGCCCGTTCTCGTATACACGAAGTATCTACTCTCCTTCTAGGAATTATTGTCACTGATCATCAATATATTTCTTTATCATCTCCTCCTGGTGCACTCCTACGGACT
>JANNCQ010000022.1:0-3252 GCA_031386685.1 Candidatus Altimarinota bacterium
TCTCCACTTAAAAGAGTGTGAATGGAGATATACCAAAGAAACAGTTGAACTTGAAAAAGAACTCATTAGAATGATTAAAACTTTTTATAAAAAAGCCTAGAAAATCTTAATTTTATTAAAATCTTCTAGGCAAGAGCCTTGCAATATATTGAGTGATTGATATGATTGAAATCACCTGAAGCATATTTTCAATTCAAGATTGAAATATCGAACTCTTCTATGCTCTGAACTATAATTAAGTAAGCTTACCGTTATGTTTCCGATTCATAAATTGTCTACGCTTTGATTCGATTTTCGTAGATTCCCAGGAGTTAAAATAGCTATGATGAATTTTGAAGAAATCGAAAAACTTCAAAATCAATTAAAATATGTAGATCTTATAAGCAAAGCTTTTATATATTCATCTATTTTTACCGGATGAATAGTTTTTTTTGTGATGAAAGATGCTGGTGATATTTCCCTCTGAGTCCCTATCTGGATATTTGTAGCTGTTGTGATGATGATTACTCAGATTCCTGTATGAATATTTTTAAAAAATACTATTACTCAGCCTCTATTGGATGACATTTCGCTCTGAGAAAAAGTAGAAATTTCTACGAAAATAGTCAGCATCATAGAAAGTAGTAAATGAAAATATGTCCAGATTTTAAATGGTGAAGTTCCAGTAAGTATCAAATCCCTTACTTCACTGGATAACTTTGCTCCCTGAGAAAATGTCATCCTTGGCATTGCGCCAAAAACAAACAAAATCGTGAGTATTAAAAAATTCCCTCTCTAAGGATTTAAGTATCTTTTCGGAATTTCCTCTTGTATCTTCAGAAACGAAGATACATTGAGTCTTCTAGATCCAAATAACTCATGGAGATAGTATTACACGAACTCATTTTAGACAACAAAAAAGAGCTTAGAATAAAGCTCTTTGAGGGACTCGAAAGTCTGGAAATGCTTGAAAAATGAAATGGTGCAACCAGCAAGGCTCGAACTTGCGACCTCCTCCTTCGCAGGGAGGCGCTCTAATCCAACTGAGCTATGGCTGCATAATACTTCGCGAACACCGGAAATATAGTGAAAAGAAGGAAAAAAGCAAGTATTTCTCGGGGAAAAGGAATTTTCTCATATTTATCTGTAATCTAGAGTGCACGAATACCCAAGATGACCGCCTTTACAACATCGGGAATGATTTTTTTTCGATTCGTCACGAGATACTTCCCGAGGAAGTGAGATTTATTTTTCTGAGATACTTCCGAAGCGAGGATCTCGATATGCACATTCCCATATTTTGCATCGTCATGATGATAGCGGAATATCGCACTTACGATCTTCTCTGATCAGACTGACTCGTCTCGTACACGGAGCTTGATGTCATTATTGCCGACATCGATATCATCGAGTGTAAAGTGGAGAGGGATTTCTTCTCTGAGAGTTTTTTCGAGTTCGCTCAGAGTTTTTTCGAGCTCGAGTCTGAAATCTCCGAAAAACTTCACCCGAGTGCGTGGTCATGAGTGTTCTATGGCAGTACGTCTGAGAGTATCGAGAGACATGATATATATTGTGAGTAAGGGATATTACGATAGTAATAGTATAGAGAGAAGTGGGCGAAAGTAAACGAAAGAAAAACCATCTTTTCAGATGGTTTTCTATTTTTGTATTTTTATTACAATAAATGCTATCTCTGTGAGCACTTATCTTTTCTTGTCTTGGATTTATCTTTGAACTTGAATATATTTCGATTATGCTCTCTATCTAATGAGTATGAGTTATTTTACTCTTATTCTTCAGAGCATTTACTATTATTAATCATCCACAGTTATGACAACAGATTCAACCAAGACTCCGATATCAGATGGTATTGTACTATGAGCAAAGGTAATTGCTGCTTGAGCGGCTCTCTATGCACTATATAATGCAACAGGGAGTGGATCAAAAGCGAAAGAGTGGGCTATGAATATGGAGCAGGAAATTGTGGAGAAGGTAGATAGGGTCAAAGATCTGACAGAACCCGTCCTTACGAAGATTATAGATGAAGTGAAGGAAAAATATGAAAATATGAAGGATATCGATAAAGATGAACTCAAGAAAACCGTAGCTACGCTAAGTGATCATTGGTCTGCAGTTATTAAGGCAAAATAAGGAGCCTCTATACAATAAAAAACTCCCCCGAGTACTCGGGGGAGTTTTTTGGGTATTTTCTGGAGGCACCACCCGGAGTCGAACCGGGCTACAAAGCTTTGCAGGCTTCTGCATAACCGATCTGCCATAGCGCCAGATAATCCTCGTGCATTATAGAGAAATACGAGAAAAAGCAAGAAAAAGAGGAAATAAATCGGCTCCCTCATACACTTGATCTATATAGATTTTTTTATTCCTGGTCCTATATGTAGTATATTTTCGCCATCGACTTTAATCATCTGCCCATCTCGCAGTAAATACGTTTTCCAAGGAAAGTTCATGACTGAATTTAGATATTCTTTACGAGTAGCGATTCTTCCTATTCCCTCTTCCTCATCTTCTTCTTCACCTGGACCACCAGTTGTGATAAAATCTACAATTCCTAATCCAGTATGGTCAGTTCATTTCCACTTTTCTTCCGGTCCCCACCATGTAAAACCAATATCTGGTTGAGGTAGCATAGCCCCCGCACTTGTTCCTGTATATATAGTTCCTTTTTCGAGCAATTCTTTTAAGTATGTATCTAATCCTGCTTTCTTTGCCCAGTCAAGCAACCAGTTTATATCACCACCACCAACCTCTATGATGTCGCCTCTCTCGAGTTTCCCTCTCACTTCTTTTGGGTCATCCTTTAAATCGACGAATATCATTTCAATTCCTTTTTCTTCAAACTTTGCCTTATGATTTCGCCGCCAATCATCTCCTTTCGCGTTTTGTTCAGGACTTAACTCAACCAATTTTGCCACATATCTCTCACTGTCCTCTTTTTCAGGAACCCATTCTATGGTATCACCAGCCGTAGTGATGAACGCCATCTTGAGCCCGATCCTTCCCCCCATAAGTTCAAGTAGTGCACTTTCGAAATCAGAATCAGAAACGTTATGTGCTAAAAGTAGTAATTTCATAGTTTATATATATTAGATTATACACAAATCTTGTGGAAAGTAAAGGCTACCCCAGCCTAAAGGCATGGGGCTTGCCCGTTCTCGTATACACGAAGTATCTATTCTCCTTCTAGGAATTATTGTCACTGATCATCAATATATTTCTTTATCATCTCCTCCTGGTGCACTCCTACGGACT
>JANNCQ010000023.1:0-5357 GCA_031386685.1 Candidatus Altimarinota bacterium
ACTCCAGTAATTCACTTGTTTTTGTAGCATCAACATCGGTACAAAAGTGTTTAATAATTTTCTTGATTTTCTGAGTACTGATTTTGCTATATGGGATCATAAAAAGAAAGTATATGAGTTACTTTCTTCTAGGCAAGAGCCTTTAAAATTATAGAAAGTTAGTATTTATTTAATCAACTAATGATAACTCTAACTTCCTATTTATATGGTCACCTGAGTGGGATTCCCATCATGTTGGTTGTCCTTGTATCTCGCTCGCTCGCTTCGTTTTATGATTTACTGCATCTATTATTTGCTGTACATTATGGGGAATTTCATGGGCTCAATCTAAAAAGTAAAACGCAAAGCCATGGCGAATAAGTCGACTATAATTTTTCTTCATAAATTCTTGGAAATCTATTTCTCCCGATACTTCCAGAATTATAATTACCTTATCTCGTGGTGATAGGATAGTTTTTACATCATAGAAATTTCGGGTAGGTGGTGAAAAGAAATCTTTTTCAGCACGGAAATTTTGGGTAATAGGCCCTCGCTTTCATCAGGCAGATATACGGTGACGTCACTCTGGAAATTGAGTATGAGATCTCATATAAAGAAAGTGAAAAAATAAACCTCCCTGTTTCCAGGAAGGTTCTAACTTGTAGTGACTACACTCCAAAACCTTCTCGGAAACAAATCCAAAGAAGGAGTAGGAGTGATGGGAAAATAATTTTTTGCATACTCTATTTAAGCAATGCTATATTGAGATATATTCAGCTTTTAAAATTATGGAAAGTTAGTATTCATTTAATCAGCTAATGATAACTCTAACTTCCTATTTATGTGCTCACCTGAGTGAATACCCTTTCATTCATCTGCTATTGGATCAGTAAAAACCAAAGTGAGTCCTTCTTCTCAACTATCAGTAATTTTAGGAATATGCGCTAAAGAAGGAGGTGGGAAGTGCTGAATGAATTCAGCATAATTTCACCTATCCAAAATTCATGTTACTGTATCACCTACTGTATAAACCAATTCTTCTGTATTAGTTTCTCAGTAAATAGAAGCTAATCTTCTTGCTCATATAAGAGAATATCATTCATCAATTAATAATACCATAGCAATTCAATGAGTGTCTCGTCTGAGTGAATATATACCATATCTATCAGAAGTGTTTCATGAACTGGCTAGATTACTATTAGCTTCATTATTTAATGGATCATAATCAATATAACTATTACTCTCTGCATCATATTTAGGAAAAGCCATAATAAAGAAAATTAATTAAATAAAAACCCTCCGTTTTACGGGAGGGATGAGAAACGTTTTAGAATTCACGTTATGCACAAACATCTCCCGAATTCGGAAGAAGGATGAGCACGAGAAGTGAAGAAATTGCTTTCATACGATGAATATATGGATTTCGTAGATTTTGTCAAAAAAATACGAAAAAGTGGGGGCTCATGCCCCCACTATGAACCGCTTTTCAGCGGAAATTGGATTTCAGCTTGGCAAGGCCGACCAATCGAAGAAGGCATATGATTGCCCATCCGATATCGACCTCATACCAGTGCCGAGAGAACTTCGGCGATGTCGGAAATGCATGATGATTTGCGTGCAATTCTTCACCCCCGATCCAGAGTCCCCAAGGGAGGATATTTGCACTCCCTCTGATGTTGTTGAATCTTTCCTCTGCTCGCCCGCCATGTTTGATTGGAACGAGATCACCATCGACCCAGTTCTGGTAGAGGACCTTGATACCCCGAATTGAACCCCGCGCCCAGTGGCCGACACCATTGATGATGCCGGCCGCATGGATAGGGATCCAGAGGACATTGATCCCCCAGAGGATCAGACCCTTCCACCCAAAGAGGAGGAAGTAGGTACCCAGGAGGAGCATAAGCCCGATCATGGGATGCCTTGAGTAGAGATTGCGCTCTATCCAGTCATCTTTGCAGCCCTTTCCATAATCCTCGAGCGTTTTGGGGTTGATAGCCTCCTTTTTGTAGTACCAAACTCCGAAGAGGAGCACTTGCCACAGTCCTTTCTGGATGGGACTGTGTGGGTCATCTACCGTCTCCACTTTGGCATGGTGTTTGCGGTGAGCTCCTGCCCACTCTCGTTCCACTATTCCTGTGGTTACCCAGAGCCAAAAACGGAAGATATGAGCGACCATTGGACTGAGATCCAAAGCGCGGTGAGCCACCGTGCGATGAAGGTAGATCGTCACACCCATGATCGTAAGTTGGGTAGTACCAATCGTGATCCAGAAGAAGCCCCATCCCGAGAGCACTGCATATCCACTAAGCCAGTTGTGCATGATGCACCTCCATAAAAAAGTTGGTATAAGAGAAACTTCTATAATTTGTAGAAGCGACGAGTACTAGTATGAGGGAAGAGTACTGAAAGTCAACTCATTTTCATCAGAAGAAGGAATGGGTCATGCTTGCAAAACTCTCCTTTTTCCGTATCCTAAAATGGTGAAAAATGTACTCAAAAATATCATAAAAACCTTCGCGAAATTTCTCGCGATTCTTTTCACGATCCTGACATTTATCCTCATCATCATCTCATTCGCGAGACCTGAATGGATCAAGATCGGGATAGAGTGGATCGGGAATCTCATCCAAACTCTCGGAAACTGGAATTATCTTGTAGCATTCCTCTCGGCCTGCGTCGAGTCACTTCCGATCATCGGGACAGCAGTACCCGGGATGAACGTGATGATCCTCGTCTGAGGATTCTGGGGAAAGTTTCATATTATTGGTACAATTCTTTGCGCCATTATCGGTGCCATGCTCGGAAACTATCTCGGATATTGGATCGGGAAGTGGTATGGGACGGAGCTCATCGAGAAGTATGGTGACTGGTTCGGCGTGGGAAAGACCGAAGCCGCGATCCTCCATAAGCAAATAGAGAAAAATGGATTTTGGTATATCGTCCTCGGGAAATTCCATAATTTTACACGAGCATTTGTTCCATTCATCGCCTGAGCAAGTGGGATGCGAGAAGATAAATTCTGGATATATAACATGATCGGATCGATCTTCTGGGCAATCAGTATCAATACCATATGAATACTCTTCATCGATAACTATGAGACGATCTTAGATAATTTTGGAAAGATTGCTCTCGGTGTCATCCTCTTGATCGTAGGATATATATTTTTCTTTCAGAGGGAAAGCTGGTCAGAGTATATGAAAGCCAAAGAGGCAGAAATCCTCCTCAAACAATCCAAGAAAAAATTCTAGATAGATTATCTTCGTTCTCCCTATGTCATCATTTTATGCGCTCTTCGGGATTTTTATCATTTCTCTCATTATTTCTTCTGCTGTAGTGAAGGGTATATCATTTCTATTGCGAAAATATGCGATACTCGATCGGCCTGAGAAATATAAGACTGAGAAAGGGCGAGCCCCGGCTCCCTATGGAATATGAATCAGCATCTTTATCGTGCTTCTTCTCTTTCTTCCACTCATCCTCACCTACTGAGGATTCTCCCCTACGCTCGAGAAGCGGCTCATTATCGTGCTTATACTCGGCGGGATTCTCACGATCGTGAGCTTCATCGATGATCTCGATACTATAGGAAAGTCGAAGATACCTGTCCCCCCTCTCTTTCGTCTTGGTATGCAGATAGTGATATGAGCAATAATCGGTATGACGAGTATCAAGATTAGCTATATCTCTGGAGCTTTCTGAGGGATACTGGACCTCACAGGATATTCTTGGGATCTCATACTCGGTGATATCCATATGACGTTCTATATTCTCCCGATTTTGATGACGATATTCTGGTATCTGCTTGTTTTTAATGCCGTGAATTTCTCTGATGGAGTTCCTGGGCTTGCATGAGGATTCTCACTCATATCATTTATCATATTGGGAGGACTGGCACTGAAACTTCTCTTCATCGATACCTCACCTGCGGCAGAAGAGAATAGTCACTTCCTCCTCGTCATACTTGCGATCATCATCCCGGTGACCTACTTCGTCACACGCCTCGATATATCGAGAGCGTGACTCATGGGAGATTCTGGGACGATCATGCTCGGGTTTCTCATAGCGACACTCGCGATCATCGCCTGAGGGAAGATCGCGACGGCTATGTCCGTCATCGGTATCTACCTTATCGACCTCGTCTATGTCATCACGAGTCGCATACTCAAAGGTAAGAATCCCCTGAAGTGAGATCAGTCGACCCATCTGCATTTCCGCCTCCTCGAACTCGGACTCTCCCCTTCTCAGATCCGTACGATCATCTTCTCTCTGACGGCGATATTCTGACTTTCTGCGATATTCCTCTCGACTGTGGGGAAGGTCATCCTTCTTGGCTTTATCACGATCATCACGATATTTCTGACGGAGATACTGACGCTCGTAAAGAAAAAATAGAACCCTCAATATGAAAATAATCCCTATATAAATTAGGGATTATTGTATTTATGAGGATTATACACCAGAGCGATCACTGACTTTCGTCCAGTCGACGACCTTCCAGAAGTTCTCGATATATTTTGCACGAGCATTTCGATAGTCTATATAGTACGCATGCTCCCAGACATCACATGTAAGAAGTGGAGTATCCTCAGTTGTGAGTGGAGTTTCGGCATTTTTCGTCGAGAGGATATCGAGAGTCCCATCAGCCTTCTTCACGAGCCAGGTCCACCCAGAACCGAAGTTCGCGAGGGCAGCCTTCGTGAACTCTGCTTTGAAATTATCGATCGTCTCCCATCTCGTATTGATAGCATCAAGGAGGCTTTTCGAAGGGATATGGTGACTAGCAGGCGCGAGTGATTCGAAGTAGAAAGTATGATTCCAGATTTGGGCCGCGTTATTAAATACTCCTCCTACTGGAGCTTTTTTTATGATGGCCTCGAGGTCGAGTCCTTCATATTCACTGCTTGGGACGAGCTTATTAAGATTATCGACATAGGTCTGATGGTGTTTCCCATAGTGGTATTCGAGTGTCTCACGAGAGATATGCGGTGAGAGTGCATCGAGGGCGTATGGGAGTGGAGGGAGAGTGAATGGCATATTTTTAAAATTAAGTAGTTTTATTATAGTCGAAAAGAGAGAAAATGCGAGAAATTCGAAAAAAATCTCGAAGAGAGTGCAATTAGGAAAGGTCATGAGAGAATGACTTTGTGGTGGAGGAATGCTCATAGGAAAGAAATATAAATCTCAATAATTTTAAAAAATAGCTCATAAGAGAAACTCGGCTAGAAGGAATTTTGAAGTAAAGGCTACCCCAGCCTAAAGGCATGGGGCTTGCCCGTTCTCGTATACACGAAGTATCTATTCTCCTTCTAGGAATTATTGTCACTGATCATCAATATATTTCTTTATCATCTCCTCCTGGTGCACTCCTACGGACT
>JANNCQ010000024.1:0-3332 GCA_031386685.1 Candidatus Altimarinota bacterium
AGTCCGTAGGAGTGCACCAGGAGGAGATGATAAAGAAATATATTGATGATCAGTGACAATAATTCCTAGAAGGAGAATAGATACTTCGTGTATACGAGAACGGGCAAGCCCCATGCCTTTAGGCTGGGGTAGCCTTTACTGGTCCATTCTACGTATCCTCCATCTTTTCCAGCAAATTTGACCGTACCACTACGATCTATGGATGCACTTTTTTTGTACCAATCCGTTATGGCTTCATTCGTTTTTTGGGATTCTTGAGTGATGGGAGTTTTTTTTGCGACGATGATGATACTTGTTTTTTTATCTCTAAGAGCTACTCCATTCGTCGTATCTGTTCCCGCAGCGTAGGAAGAAGGATAAGAAATATGGAATCATTGAGCCGATTCTATATTCGTCGTTCCGCCAGTACAACTTGCCAGAAATAGGCTAGATACAATGATGAGAATAGAGAATTTCATATTTTTTGAAATGAAAATAAATTCATTCTAATTTTATAGAAAAGATAAAAAAATGCAAAAAATCTCGTCAAAGATCGAGGAGAGGAATATTTTAGAGCTATAGTTGAGAATATTATTCTTTCCCTCGCCAATTTTGCCCTATGATCTTCTCTAGTCGACTAAACATATGTAGGAATCTCCAACGCGGTTTCTTGCGAAAGCAGAGGAGCCATATGGCGATATTCGTCACGAGGATATAGCTTGGATAGAGGAGATCCTCGTACGTATACGAGGTCACCGCTAGAAGTGCGAATAGTCCAGCAAGCCATCCAAGGAGCCATGATGGCGCATCTTCCGTCTCTGGATATCTATAGAGCTTTGTGAAGATGGCGAGTGCTCCCATGATCTCTATGAAAGTATTGGTCGTGAGGACGAAGATCGCGAGTCATCGTTCGGTAAAGTGTGTAGCAGTCAGAAATTCACGATTATGATGGGCTACGATCCAGAAAATCAGAGATATAATCGAGATGCCAAAATAGAATGCTTCACTTTTTTCGAAACGAGTAAATCCATATCGAAACGAGAGGATAATCACGATCAGTTGAGTTACTGCAAAAGAAAGTGAGAGCATGATCGTCGGTATACTCCCGAGCTCATAACTCGAGATGAGTATACAGATGGTCGCGATCTGATAGAGGAGCCAGCCCACGAGATTGGGCTTGGTTTTTCCTTTGAGTATTGAGTAGATATAGCGAAACATCGATCCATACACGAGGATGATCGAAAGTATGAGAAAAATGGTATGTATACTTATTTCGGCGAGTGGGGGCATATTGTATAGATTATTATTATAATTATTCGGCTTCTTCTACCGCTTCATCGAGGAACTGATTCACGAATGATCGAGTGAGTATCAGGATTATCATCCCGAGAGTAAGTGAGGCAAAAGCACTCAGAATCGAGCTATTCGGGAAGAGATACTGATCCGCGAGATTCCATATCCCTCTCCAGAATAGTATGATGGCAGCTCATACGAAAAATGCTTCAAATCTTTTTTTCCAAATCTCCACGAAGCTATAGTGACGATGGAAAAGATGGAATTTTCTTATCCGATGGATGATATCCACTATATTAACTTTATATACAAATCGAAGCATATGTTCGAAAAGACTCGGTTTTTTCTTGAGACGTTCGAAAAATCCCTTATTCGATGTGGAAGTTTCTTGTACTTGTCGATTCATCCATTTTTGTGCATGATCGAGCTTATCCTTGAGGATAGATACCTCTTCGAGAAGTTCTTTTTCCCGTTTAGTCATGTGATAGTATAGTATTTCTTTTATAGTAGCATATTCTTCTTTTTTTTGCAAAAATTCGAAAAGATTGAAATTCTTCTTCATTTCTCTATAATCCTTTTCTATACTCTTCTTCTCTCACTTTTCCACTCATATATGATCGATCTGAAAATACTGCGTACCAACCCTGATATTGTCCGAAAAGCCCTTCATGATAAAGTCGTGAAGTGACTCGATCTCGACCACATTATCGATCTCGATGTGAGGCGTATCGCTCTCGGACAAGACCTCGACGTCCTACGGGCTCGTCGCAATGATATTTCTGCAAGCATGGGTAAAGGCAAGCCAGAGCCTGCGGTACTCGAAGAGGCAAAAGGGATCAAAGAGAAGATCCAAGTGCACGAAGCAAAATTCGAAAAGATAGAGATAGAGTTCTTCGCGCTCTATAAGCGTATCCCGAATATCCCGACTACAGATACTCCGATAGGACTCACAGAAGAGGAGAATGTCATGGTGAAGCAGTGGGGGAAGATCCGTGAGTTCGACTTCCCAGTCCGGAATCACGCGGATATTGCACAGATCAGATGATGGATCGATAAAGAGCGTGCGGCGAATGTGGCAGGTTCACGATTTGCCTATCTCAAAGGTGATTTAGTAAAATTACAATTCGCACTCATCCAGTGGGTGATGGATACCCTCGGAGATTCCACTGTTCTCGATAAAGTAATCGCTGAACACAAGCTCAAAGTCTCGAATAAGCCGTTTACTCCCGTCCTCCCTCCGTATATGATCAAGACCGCTCCCTATGATGCGATGGATCGTCTCGAACCTCGCGAAGAGCGATACAAGATCGAAGGGCAAGACCTCTGGCTTCAGGGCTCTGCAGAGCATGTCCTCGGATCTATGCATGCAGGCGAGATATTCTCAGAAGTAGAAATGCCGGTCCGCTATCTCGGATATGCGACATCATTTCGTGGGGAAGCGGGGACCTATGGGAAAGATATGGAAGGGATTATCCGTATGCACCAGTTCGATAAACTCGAGATGGAAAGCTTCTCAACCGCCGAAACCTCCCACGATGAGCACCTCCTCTTTGCGGGACTGCAGGAGTACCTCATGCAATCGCTCGAAATTCCGTATCAGAAGCTCCAGAAATGTACCTTCGATATCGGAAAGCCAAATGCAAAAGGATCTGATATCGAAGCGTGGCTCCCGGGTCAGCAGAAATACCGTGAGACGCATACCGCCGACTATATGACGGATTATCAGGCTCGTCGTCTTCAGACTCGTGTCCGTCGAATGAGCGGGGAAGTCGAACTCATCCACACGAATGATGCGACGGCCTTTGCATGTGGACGCGCTCTCGTCGCTATCATGGAGAACTATCAGAATGAAGATGCGACGATCACTGTGCCGAAGGTGCTTAGGAATTATATGGGGGGAAAGGAGAGAATTTAAATCTATTTTTATAACAACTTTGAGAAAACCCCACGCCTTTTAAGGCTGGGGATGAATCATGCCGTTGCCTTTCGAACGAACAATCACAGAAAATACACTCTGCTAAGAGTGTATTTTTGATTGTGAGAGAGAAAGGATATGCGTA
>JANNCQ010000028.1:0-24635 GCA_031386685.1 Candidatus Altimarinota bacterium
TATACGCATATCCTTTCTCTCTCACAATCAAAAATACACTCTTAGCAGAGTGTATTTTCTGTGATTGTTCGTTCGAAAGGCAACGGCATGATTCATCCCCAGCCTTAAAAGGCGTGGGGTTTTCTCAAAGTTGTTATAAAAAAGACCAAATAGTATTTGGTCTTTTTTATTTGATATATTATATAGAGTATCGTACAAAAGATACGATTGCATCTTTCCCGATGAATTCTCCAACCTTCATATCAGGATTCATGACGAATGGTTGTGTGAGGAGAGCATTTTCTTCACGGAACTTTGTCATCTTTCCATCGATGATTTTTTCGAGGATTTCTGCAGGTTTCGAAGCATTCTTCGGATCTTGCTGCATCATAGCGAGCTGGATCTCATTCTCCTTCGAGACGATATCTTCAGAGATATCAGTAGGAGAGACCACTTGTGGATTAGATGCTACCACATGCATCGCTACTTGTTTGAGTTTTGCTTCATCAGTACCAGCTTTTGCGACGATAAGTGCACCATTTTTGAAATTCGAGTGGACATAGCTTCCTATCACTTCACCTTCGATCTTCGTAAGTGTACGGATTTCCATATTCTCACCGACCTTAAGCGTATACTCAGAAGCCTTGAGCTCTTCTGCCTGGGCGATAGCTTCGACGTCGGAATCAGCATTCTTACGAATAGCGATGAAGTGGTCGACCATAGCATCGAATGTATCATTTCGAGCGACGAAGTCTGTCTCACATGATACGACAGCTATATAGGTAGCACCACCCTCAGTGACGATCTTTATCTTTCCTTCACTTGTCTCATTTCCAGCGCGCTTAGCAGCCTTTGCGAGACCTTTTTTTCTGAGAAGATCGATAGCAATCTCGAGATCACCATTTGCTTCGACGAGGGCATTCTTACAATCAGACATACCGACTCCTGTGCGTTCACGGAGTTCTTTTATCATTTGAGGAGTTATCATAGAGTTTAGATGATGAGAAATTAGATTTTAGTAGAGAGCGACTCTTTACACAGCTTGAAAAAAATATAGTATCCTATAGAGAAACTACTTCTCAGGAGAGAAGTATTTTTGTATACCGAGAGCTTTGATTATTTTCTCAGCATTCTCTGAGATCGGAGCGACAGAATAATCTTTTCCTGAGTACGCTTGATACGCGAGAAAGAGAGAGAATATAAAGAGTATAAAACTCACTAGTTCGAGAATAGGGCTGAGGAACCAGAGAAATATGCTCACGATCGAGCATGTAATCTGTATAATATTAATACCGAAACCCTGCTTCATGTACTTCACTACATATTCTGTCCTCACTCCCATGAGGATAGGAAGGAAGAATATGATAGATCCAAGTGCCGCAGAGAGCTTCTCTTGGGCAGATACTGGAGAGAGAGGATTTTCCATATGTGAGAATTTTAGACAGTAGGATTATTCACTTTTTGACTCTTCTGTTTTGACATCTTCTTTTTTTGCAATTGGAGATTTCGGAGGGAGCTTCTCTGTCTTAGCTGGTGCAGCTGAGAGAGGCTTTTTATCTTCAGACTTCCGTGCTTTGATAGAAGACTTGAGTTCTCCGAGGACAAATGCGAGAGCCTTGATAGAGTTCACATTGCATGGAACGAAATAATCTGCTTTATCGATATCACCAGTAGAACCGAGAAGAGCAATAGTCGTGACACCCATAGTATGAGCCTCCGTAAGAGCCAGATCTTCATAGTGACCATCGATGACGATGACGACATCTGGAGCACGCTTCATATCTTTCACACCGATATAGGCCATCTTCAGCTTCTCGAGTTCCTTCATTTTTACTGATATCTCTTTTTTTGTAAGACCTTCGAGCATACCGTTTGCGAGTGATGCTTCGAGTTCATTATAGTAGCTGATTCTCTTCTTGATCGTCGCGAAGTTCGTCAGAAGTCCTGGAACCCACTTCGAGCTGACATAGAATTGTCCGGTAGCAAGGGCAATAGCTTCGACGAGATCCTTGGTCTGGACTTTAGTTCCTACGAAGAGGAGACTTTTTCCACGAGAAGTGAGATCTTCGAGAAGTGCTTTCACTTCTATGAGTTTCTCTGCAGTCTTATAGAGATCGAATACATGGATACCATTTTGGACACCATAGATATAATCACGCATTTTCGGAGACCAGTATTCACGCTTATGTCCGATGTGGACAGCGTTTTCAAGCATACTCTGTACGAGTGTAGCGTTTGACATAGAGAAAAATAATAAAAAAATAATCCTTACGAGATTTTAGGTCAGATACGAAGCCCTACATCGCAATAGCAAATGAGGGAGGAAGTATCCTTGTGATCAGAAAATTATATCTCTAAAAAACAAAAAATCCCAACTTTTTTCTCATATTCCGAGAAAGAGTCAGGAGAATTATAGTGAAAAATGGGGAAAAGCAAGTGATTATTGTTTCTCAAGTATTGCATCTACTCTAGATGATACTTGATGGAGTTTTACATCTACTTTTTGTTCATTAAACTTATTCTTTTTTGTGAGTAAAAATTTGACTGGGATTCATCAAAGAAGACTAGACATCTCCTCTGCTGCTCCGTCAAATAGACTCTCATTGAGTCTATCATCATAAAATTCTACAGATTCAGGAATATACCCAAGTTTGATTATTTGTTCTAACATAGCACTAATCTTATTTCTTGCCTTTGGGACGATTATTTTTTGAACATTTGGTCAAAATCATGACGCATCGACTTTTTTTCCTTGATAGTACTCTTTTCCTGCCGTGAGTATGTAATGACGAGGATTATCCGGATCGAAAAATTCAGAGGAATTCTTAAAAATATATTCACTTGGCTTAAGAAGGTGGACGAGATTATCGTATGCCTCATTCTCATCATAGGTAATAGCTTTTTCTGGATCGGCTTCGTTCGGATCAAAATTCATCCTCGTACTAAAGACGGGGGGGATATAAAGATAAGCACCATCTCCTCTATTTTCCTTTTTTTTAAGATTGAGATCGACTTCGAATCTTCGCTCATCATCAAAGAGTGTGCCATCATAATCGACAAAACGTAAATCTCCTTTTCATTTCGAAAGAGTTTTTATTTTGTCGATTATTTCTGCGGATATTGTGTAAGTTCACTCAAGTGGCGAGAATTGAGTATGATAGTCTGTATCTTGAAAATCCCTCATATTATTACGATAACATAATTCTTTTTTTAAATCAATTATTTAACCGCTTCTCCGCTCTTTGCATTTCCTGACCACCTATAGAGCAGCTGTCATCCCAGAAATCAGAGAATCGCCATAAGGAATGCGAAAAAATGTGGAGGCATAGAGTAAATTTCTGAAAATCAGAGATAGAACTCTACAGAGAGCCAAGTACCTATACCGACGATCATAGAGAGAAGTGCCGAGATCGTATGGACTTTTTTGATCATGATTGCAGCAGCGAGTGGGACGAAGGCTCATGCAAGAGTGATCTTATAGGCATTTTCTACCATCTCGAATATCCGCGCTTCTTCGTGATAATATTTATAGGAGACGAAGATCATGATGATGAGAAAAGTCCCAAATACCGAAGCTCGAGTCAGAAGAAGTAGTTTTTTGCCTGAGAGTCCCGGAAGTGCGGGTTTCAGGATATTCTCAGCAAAAAGTGCAGCCGGAGCCAAAAGTGTCCCAGAGGCTGTCGACATAATAGCAGAAAGCAGTGCTCAAAAAAAGAGTACCTGTAGCAGGAGTGGAGCCTGCTCGAGTATAAGTGCTGGAAGGATTCTCTGAGTATCTCCTGTAGTCTTGATGAGCTCTGGTGCGATCATGAATGCTGAGTACGCAAGCAGGATAGGGATGAATGCAAAAACCATATAAAAACTTCCTCCTATTATTGCTCCTCGAGAAGCATTTTTCTCACTATCTGCTGAGAGGACTCTCTGAAATACGTCTTGCTGAGGGATCGATCCGAATCCCATCGTCAGAATCGCTGAAATGACAGCGATAAGAGAGGTGAATGACATGCCGTCTGTTCCAAAAAGTGAGAATTTGCCATCTTGTATCGCTTGGGAGATCACATGAGTTGTCCCACCCGCTTTATCTGAGAAAAACCATGCAACTGCTACCATACCGACGAGGATGATAATCATCTGGAAGAAATCCGTCATCGCGACTGACCACATCCCTCCGAATATCGTATATATGAGGACGATGACTCATCCTACGAATGACCACTGTGACTGAGTCAAATCAGTAAGTATCGAACCTTCGGACACGATATCAAATACGAGTCCTAGTGCGACAATCTGTGCTGATACCCATCCGATATACGAGATGATGATCATGATAGAGGCAAGAAGCTCGACGGTGCGTCCATATTTCATTCGATAGAAGTCGCCGAGAGTCTGCACTCCAAGCTTATAGAGTGGACGAGCAAAAAAGAGTCATACCAGTATCAGACTGAGTCCAGCTCCGAAAGGATCAGAAAGTATCCCAGAAATACCTTCTTCGAGAAATGTCGACGAAGTCCCAAGTACTGTCTCAGATCCAAACCATGTGGCGAAGGTCGTCGCAATCACTATATAGAGTGGAAGTCATCTTCCAGCTAGGATATAGTCATTATCATTTTTTACTTTTCGACCAGCATAGAGTCAGATTGCTATAGAAATGATGATATAAATACAGATCCAAATTGGAAGGCTCATAAAAGAATAATTATTGTAATTCAATCTTATACTAGAGAAGCTATTCGCCTATTTCGAGCAGTATGACCCCGATGATACTGAGAGCGAGTCAAGCTGCTTGCATAAACGTCATCTTCTCATGAAAGTAGAAATAGCTTACCACCACGAGTGTCAGAGTATTCATGGTCACGAGGATAGTGCTTGCGATAGCAAGATTCTTCTCTCTGAGCGTAAGTGAGAAAAATATCAATCCTACTATATAAAGCACAATAGCAATACCATAGTACATATATTTATCATCGATAGCCCACTTTTTGAAAAATATATCCCCCAAAGTTAAGAAAGTTCCTCACAATAAGAGATATCCAAGAAGCTGGTATTTCATAGTGATAAAAATAATACTTTTTTTATGATATCTGATTCTCTCTAAATGCAAGTCGTTTTACTCTTGCCTTTTTCTGATTTTTCATACAATACAAACATCTAAGATACCACTCCTATGGCTCACGAATACGAAATCATCATGTGACTCGAGACCCATGTCCGAGTCAAATCAAATACCAAAATGTTCTGCAGTTGTGCCAATGCAATCGAACTTGCTCCCGAGCCGAATATGAACGTCTGTCCAATATGTATGGGATTTCCTGGTATGCTCCCGACTCTCTCCGCGTGAGTCGTCGACCTCGCAGTACGTGCGAGTCATGCGATGCGCAGTGAAGTCATGAAGGAGAGTATATTCGACCGCAAGAGCTACTTCTATCCAGATCTTCCCATGGGATATCAGATCACACAGCTCTATCATCCTATCGCTATTTGAGGAGAAGTACGTGCCTTCGTCGATGATGAAGTGAAGACATTTCGTATCCATCATATGCATATCGAGAATGACGCATGAAAGCTCGTACATGCAGGAGGGAAGACTCTCTGCGACTATAACCGTGCAGGATCACCCCTTATGGAGATCGTGACAGAGCCAGATTTCCGCTCGAAGAGTGAAGTGATCGCCTATCTCGAAGAGCTCCAGAAGCTCATGCGATGGTGTGGAGCCTCTGATGCTGATATGGAGAAATGACAGCTTCGTTGTGATGTGAATATTTCTATCCGTAAAAAATGAGAAACCTCTCTTCGTAATCGTGTAGAGCTCAAGAATATCAACTCATTCTCCTCGATCGGTCGTGCCATCGATGTCGAATATGCTCGTCAGATAGAGATCTATGAAAGTGGTGGAACCCTCGATCAGGAGACTCGAGGCTGGAATGATGAGAAGGGATACTCCACTTCTCTCCGATCAAAAGAGGATGCTATGGACTACCGATACTTCCCAGATCCAGACCTTCCACCACTTCGTCTGACAAAGGAGTATATCGAAGCGAGGAATATCGGAGAGCTACCGATCGACCGGAGACTGAAGTATATCGGTGAATATACACTCTCAGCAGATGATGCTCGGATCCTCTCAGTAGATAAACTCACGAGTGACTTTTTCGAAGACCTCGTGAATATCTCATGAGATCCTCGTAAATCTTGCTCTTATATCACGACGATTCTCTTCGCAATATTCGAGTGACATCATGAGAAGATCGATCTCTCCCATGTGAAGTCAGGGGCATGAGAGGTCGCAAAAGTCATACAGATGGTGAACACTGACGAGCTCTCCTCTACGAACTCGAAGCTCGTCATCGAGAAGCTCGTCTTCGAGTGAGGCCGAGCAAGTGAGTGGGTCGAAAAACTCTGACTCAAACAGTCCAATGATATGAGTGCTCTCGAAGCGATCGTCTATCATGTAATACTCGAGAATGCTTCTCAAGTTGTAGAGTACCAAGCAGGGAAGGAGACACTCTTTGGGTTCTTCGTCGGACAATGTATGAAGGCTTCGAAAGGGAAGGGGAATCCGAAGATATTCACAGAAATACTCAAGAAAAAACTCTCCATATAGGAGAGTTTTTTTGGATTAATCTTTCTTAAATTCGAGTGTACTCGCATATTGATAGATATAGGAGTTCGCTCCATATTCTGAAGCAAAGTATCGAAGGAAAAATGACTTACTCTGGGCTGATCCCCCATTAGCATTGTACATATTTTTCGCTTCTGTGCGTGCTTGCATCATAGCTGGCGTGTCTAAGCTGGAAGTCGCGACACCACTACTGAGTCTCCCTACCAGGACTTTCTCAAGCTCCTCACTTGTAGCAAATAAGTCGAGTGGTATATCTGCTCCATCGAGTCGAAGCATAGGTATACCGGATACTCCATAACTATCAGCTATAGTCATGTCTTTTTCGATACGATCAGCATATTTTTTGTTTATGAGACAGATACGGAATCGTTTTCTATCTAATCCTTTCATCTCCCCGGCGATACGGATACGCTCAATATTAGAAATATTTTTTCATTGCTTTTTCTTCTCAAGCGCATATATCAGATTCGAGTATTCACTATAATATCATTGCTCATCTGCACACAGCGCCGCTAGAGCATCTTGATAACTATTTTGATGATAGGAAAGTGGATATTGGCGAAATATAATTTGTATCTTTCCTGCTTCGGCCAATTTTTGGAATACTGGAAGAAATCGTGTCGTAAAATCAAAGCACCCTAAGCACTGGTAATCACGAAAGTATTCGAGTTTATGAATTCCTGAGCCATACACAGGACTGCCTTCGACATCCATACTATGACTCGTTACCGGTACGAGGATACTCCCTTCAGCATGAAGGGATGAATATGATAGACCTCCAAGGATGACAGAGATACAGAATATTCTAAAAAACATAACAGAGAAAATAAAAAATAGTATATAAAAAGTATATGCATAAAATCATCAGAAGCAAACATAGAATTTATGAGAGATCTAGCTCCTAATGTCCTAAGTTCGCCGTAGTAAAAAGTACGCATACTACAGTAGTAAAATAAAATTATTGATTTGTCAAAAGTATTTTTATATGGTATAATACTGACATGAAGAAATTTTTGCTCCTCATACTCATGCTTCTCCTTATTGGACCGAGCAATACTTTCGCTCTAGAAATACTGAAACCCAATCTCATAAATCAGATGAAGTATCAAGAAGAAGTGCAGAAAAAAAATAGAATCCTCGAGAAGAAGCAGAGCAATATAATCCGTCTTGCAGAAATTCGCAAAAGCAAAAGTACGACCTATACGAAGATCGCATCCGAAATAAAAACTCCGACAACGATATCCTCTTCCTACTGAGCAAAAAAACCCGTAATACAACAATCTGCGGCAAAAATATATGCAAAAAATACCACTTCAAATATTTCTGGAGTCGATATTTCTCGGGTAGGAGAGCAATGGTTCGATTGGTATAATGATTATAGAGCTTCACTTTGACTTGCGAATTATACACACGATTCTAGACTCGATGCAACGGCACATGACTGGAATATAGTATTCTCACAGTCAAAATGACAGAATCATCATACACGAAATACTGGGGACGGATACTATAATTTTAATGTCATTGACCGATGGTTCACCGCTCGTGGGATCGATCCTAAAGTCATGGATTGATCTAAGCATACGGAAAATGTATGATATGGATACTACTCGTGTAGTCAGTCAGAGTGCACCGATGAGCTCATATCATCTATACGCTCGACATTCGACTTCTTCATGAGCGAGAAAGGGAAGTCTTACGATGCACACTATCGAAGTATCATCAATCCCTATTTCACGAAAATGGGATTCGATATCATCGTCATACCGAATGAAAGAAGATATTACATAACTATACACTATGTCACTACTTTCTAGAGAAGCACTTCATTGTGATGGAGTTCTGAAATTAGAGCATAGACTTTCAGAGAGAACTATAAGAATAGTTTTAAAAATCCTAGAAAATGAAATGATGAAATTAAGACGATTTGATAATCCTACAGAAGATGCATTTTATAGGCACAACCCCCAAGTATATACCATAAAATCTGAACCCATAAATTTCATTCATCAAAGAAAACTATCCCGATATTTAGGACAACTTTGACTTGGTCTCAATATTGATATTTCTAAAAATCAAGTCCTCCTTTTTCCTCGTGTCGGAAGTCATAATGACAGCGGCATGCAAATGGGATGATCAACAGTATTTATACCATTAGTACTCCCAGGAAATGAGGATGCGATATTTAAACATACCGCTCATCCAGAAGAAGATTTTAGTCTCCGAGTGGGTGATATTGTTCTCTTTAATCAAAATTTGGATCATTCTCTTGCTGTCGCTATGGGTCCAGTAGATAATGCTATGAGCTATGGTTTATCGTTCTATATAGATAAACTTCCCCCTAAAGAAAAGGAGAAAGAGGCATAGACTCTACACTGAAAAAGAAATAATATCTTCCTTTTTCAAAAATTTTATACATCGAGATTCGCTACACTGGTAGCTCGTGACTGGATGAAGTGCTTACGTGGTGGGACATCCTCACCCATAAGCATCCGAAATACCGCATCTGCCTTCTCGGCATCATCGATCGTCACACGGAACATCTTTCTCTGATCTGGATCCATAGTCGTCTCCCAGAGTTGTTCTGGATTCATCTCTCCGAGACCCTTATATCGCTGTATACCTTCAGAAGTCACTCCTTCTGCTTCCATAATTTTTACTTTCTGGTCATCAGAATAGGCATACCAAGCACCTTTTCCTTTGGTGAGCTTATAGAGAGGGGGATTCGCGATGAAGATATGTCCATTCTCGACGAGCTTCGTGAAATAACGGAAAAAAAATGTCAAAAGAAGCGTCCGGATATGAGCACCATCGACATCTGCATCGGTCATGATGACAACACGATGATATCGAAGTCGTGAATAATCGAATGACTCTGATATAGAAGTACCCAGGGCAATGATAAGATTTTTGATTTCTCCATTTCAGAAGATCTTATCGAGGCGAGCTTGTTCGGTATTGAGGATTTTTCCACGAAGAGGGAGGATCGCCTGGAACTCCCGATTACGGCCCTGCTTCGCAGATCCACCCGCTGAGTCACCCTCGACGATATAAAGCTCACACTTGCTCGGATCCTTGCTACTACAGTCGGCGAGCTTCCCAGGAAGTCCTGAACCTTCGAGGGCTCACTTACGAATGATGGTATCACGAGCATTTCGAGCGGCAGCACGAGCACGAGCAGCGAGGAGACACTTATCGATGATTGCTTTTGCTGCTTTCGGGTTCTCTGAGAGGAAGTCATAAAATGACTCTCCCGTAGCTCGATCTGCGATACCTTTTACTTCTGCATTTCCGAGCTTTCCTTTTGTCTGTCATTCGAATTGAGGCTCAGGAACTTTCACCGATACGATCACCGTGAGTCCTTCGACGACATCTTCATTGGCGAGATTTTGATCTTTTTCTTTGAGGATTTCTTGTTCACGAGCATATTTATTGATCGTACGCGTAAGTGCCATCTTGAAGCCTACGACATGGGTACCTCATTCTGGAGTGATGACATTATTGACGAATGATATGAGTTTTTCATTATAATCATCTTTTTTATACTGAAGCGCAAGCTCGACTTGGACGCTATCGACTTGTTTTTCTATATAAAATATTTCTTCACATACTGGATCGGCATTGCGATTGAGGTATTGGACATAGGAGCGGATACCTCCTTCAAAGAAGAACCTGTATCGAGAGTTCTCAAATTCATTTATAAGCGTGAGGGTGATACCCTTCGTGAGATATGCCTGCTGACGAAGACGCGTACGGATTGTATCATAGTCGAATACGACTGTCGTGAACATACTTGCATCGGGCCAGAATCGGACGATCGTACCATGTTTTTTGGTCTTCTCACCGGTATCTGCGACCTGAGCATCCGGGACTCATCGCTTGTATGACTGTGTGTAGATCTTTCCATCCTTATGGACCCAGACCTGCATATTATCAGAAAGGGCATTCACCACGGAAGCTCCTACTCCATGAAGTCCTCCAGAAACCTTATATCCACTCTCCTCACCCCCGAACTTCCCTCAGGCATGAAGTACTGTCATGACTGTCTCGAGTGCTGACTTTCCTGTCTTCGCATGGACATCGACGGGGATACCACGTCCATCATCTTCGACAGATACTGATCCATCTGCATGCATCATGACGATTATATGCTTCGCATGACCTGCCATAGCTTCATCGATCGAATTATCTACGATCTCCCATACCAAGTGATGGAGACCTCTTTCATCCGTCGATCCGATATACATTCATGGTCGTTTGCGGACGGGCTCGAGACCTTCGAGAACTTGGATATTCGAACTGTCGTAAGAAGTGGAAGACATAAGGGATGATTATAGTATGTGATTTTTATTTGCTCGAAGCGAAGATCTGATCTTTCTCTACAAGTAAAATATTGGATTCGAGTATATAAAAAAAAGACTAAAAGTAAAATTTCTTTCAGTCTTTTTCTCTCTATTGAGAACAGAGGTATCAGAGTAGAGATATCTAGAGTCTCATAGCCTGGATCATACGATCACTCTTCGTGAATTCCGCATCGGGATTCTCAGAAATATTTTTGAGAAGAATATTGCGAAGTTCAGCTGGATTCACATCTTGCGTGAGAGGGATGTCTATGAGTGATGTGATTCATTTTTTAGTAGAAAAACGGAGGATCTTCGCCACTTGCTGATCATAGAGTATTGCAAAAGATACGATCTGAGAGTACTCATAAAAAGTATCTTGTACTTGTATGCCATTCTCGGTGATATCGACATCGGTAAGAGGAGCAGCGTTATTTTCTTTCATGATGTAGACTCCCGCGAAGAGAAATGCTACGACTGACATCATATATAATCACTCTACGATACCATAAATGACGAGAAAAAGTACCACCACTAGTGCGGCGATATACCAGCTTTGTGGACGCTCATTTTGAGATGCGAATTGCCAGTGGTACATAAGAATTATGATCAAGTAGTACTAGCGAGAAGAGCCACGAGCTTCGTCATGATGAACCACGCAGACATAGAAAGGACAAATCCAAGTATAGATCCATAGATTCACTTTTTTGCCTTATCGACTCATGTGCTGTCACCTGTGATACCACTCGCGAACTGCATACGTACAGCATGATATATGAGTGCGACGACACAGATCGTCCCAGCTATAGCAAGGAGATACTCTATCGCTGAAGCGATCATCATAGGAATAGTATCCATAGTGATATTTCCTGTGCGAAGATCAGAATTACTTATTCAAAGAATATTGTCCTCAGCTGCAAAAACTGTATTTACAATAAAACTCAAAAAAATAAATGGAAGGAGTTGGTATTTCATAGAAAAATTATACACGAAGATGAAGAAAATTCCAAATATTTTCACTCTTTTTGCTTTTTCAGACGGTTTTTATATACTTAGTCTAAGTTTTGCTCAGTAGAGTCTTGTGGCTATTTCGCAAATTATACGACTAAAAAATACATATATTTCTACTTCTATCCCTCCTCTCTCACCATGAAAATCCCCCTCTCCTGGATATCACTTTATAGCCCTCTGACTTCTCTTCTCGCGAAATATCCTGTACGAGATCTCGCCCATGAATACTCTGTCCATACAGCAGAGATTGATGGTATTGAGGAGCATTTTCTCGACAAGGTCGTCGTCGGGAGAGTGATTTCCTGTGAGAAACATCCTGAATCGAAGAAACTCTCGATCGTACGAGTCGATCTCGGTGAGCATGGTGAAGAGACCATCCTGACAGGAGCTCCCAATATTAGCGAGGCAAGCTATGTGCCAGTCGCGATCGTATGAGCGATCCTTCCTGGAGATTTCGTCATAGGAGAGCGTATGATGGCGGGCATGATGAGTCGTGGGATGATCTGCGGAGCCGATGAGATCAGTATGTCAAGTGAGCCTTCTACCGGCATCATGATACTCGAAGACGACTGGGATAATGATATACTCGAGAATATGATCGGCAAATCTTTTTTTGACCTGACACTTCCATTCCCTGGAAAAAATAATGAGATATTTCACTATCCTTTGCGGGATACTACCTTTGAGATCGACAATAAATTTATCACGAATCGTCCTGATCTCTTCTCTGTAGTAGGAAATGCGAGAGAGTTCCATGCTGTATTTGAGACACCATTTTCTCCCTATATACCGTGAGGTTCTTCACTGAACGAGAAAACTCTCAATACAAAAATAGAGACTCCGAAGTGCCTCTCGTACCATCTCATGAAGATGGAGCATATCCTCATCGGGGATAGTCCCTATGGTATATCTCTCATGATGGAGCGTGCAGGGCTGGCTCCGAAGATGGATATCGTCGATATCACCAATCTTATCATGACTGAGCTCGGGCAACCCATGCATGTCTTCGATGCAGATACGATCAGCGGAGATATATCAGTACGTATGGCGAAGTCTGGCGAGAAGCTCCTCGCTCTCAATGCAACTGAGTACACGCTCACCGAAGAAGACATGGTGATCGCTGATGAGATGGGCCCAGTAGCTCTCGCATGAGTCATAGGTGGTATGGAATCAGCGGTATCCGAGAGTACGACGAATATCCTATGGGAATCTGCATGCTTCGACGCGACGAGCGTGCGTCTCACCGCTCAGAGACATGGAATACGCACTGACGCGAGTACCAGATATGAGAAATCTCTCGACCCAATCCTCGCAGGAACGACATTCGATCGTGTCCTCGAATATATGAGATTTCTCAAAAAAAATACTGATATCATTGCAACTTCTCATTTTCTCGATGCATCTCAAGTGAAACATGTCGAGATCGATGTACAGTACGACTTCATCAATATGAAAGCTGGTATGATCATACCAGAAAAAAGAGTTCAAGAAATACTCATATGACTCGGATTCAAACTGCATAGTATCGTATGATGACTCCACATCACCGTACCAAGCTGGCGTGCGAGCAAAGATATATCGATACAAGAAGACATCGCCGAAGAGATATCTCGTGTGATTGGATATGATAATGTCCCCATGAATTCGCTTCCTCTCGGGCAGAGTATACTCTCGAAAAATCTGGATGTGATGCTGCGGGATCTGACACTTGATCACTTCAGATGAGAAGGCTGGAATGAGGTCTATACTTATTCATTTACCAATGAATCCCTCGATAAGAAAATACTCATACCAGATATGGATCATGCTGTAGCTATCAGGAATGCCTTTAATGAAGAGTACACGCACATGAGACGCTCACTAGCACCGAGACTTCTTCTCTCAATATCTGAAAATATGAAATATGCTGAGAGTTTTGGATTTTTCGAGATCGGAAAAGTATATAGTAAGAAGGATTATGAAAAAGAAAATACTCTCCTAACGCAAAGTATCGCGACAGAGCCGCTTCCCGAGAAGAAAATGATCGCGTGAATCGTCGTAGGACAGACTCTCGAACAACTCCGGAAAACACTCGAATCCTATCTGAAACATGTACTCGGATATCTCCCACCAGTACATACAGGCACATCTCTCGGTCTGCTTCATCCAGGAATCAGTGGATCTTATAAAGAATGAGAGATTTCTCTTCTCGAATTTGGGATGATCCATCCTGAAGTCGCTACTGCCTTCGGTCTACGAGGAGATATCCTCTATTTCGAAGCAGATTTTCAAACTCTCGAATATCATCTAAGCAATAAAGATATACGATTCCAGCCTATCTCTCGATATCAGACTCTCCCAAGAGAGCTCAATTTCGTGATGCCGACACATACTCCTACCGGTGAAGTCGCTCGGATCATAGATAGTCTTCATCCTTGGATACGAAATGTCACTGTGGCTTCAGTATACGAAGACAATATACGTATCGGAGTAGGGAAGAAGAGTGTGAACTTCTCCTTCACTCTTTCGAATCTCGATGCGACAATATCGGATGATGAAGCATTGAAAGTGCAAAATCTTACTATCGATGCGATGAAAAATCATGGATTCGAACTTCGAGGGATCGAGTCATAAAAATATTTTGGAGTTTAGCGTATTTCCTGATACACTACCATCATGTCAGAACTATGAACCACATCTCAGGTAGACTACACTGGTGCTGATGAGGCGATGCATCTACTCATACGTACAGTACAAGAATATATACAAGCCCCCCCTGACATCGTCGAGAAAACTCTCTGGGATACCTATATATTTGCGCGTGATGCTCACCATGGTCAAATGCGAAAAAGTGGAGATCCCTATATCATCCACCCGATACAGGCATGCTTTCTGCTTATCCATCTGAAACCCGATCTCGTGACTCTCCAGTCCTGCATACTTCATGATGTCATAGAAGATACCGACTACGATCGACAGGCTATAGAAGAGAGATTCGGTCATGAAGTATGACTCATATGTGAGGGTCTCTCGAAGCTCTCTGCGATAAAATATCGAGGTGAGGAACGGACGATCGAAAGTCTCCGTAAGATGCTCGTCGCTATGGTCGAAGATCTTCGTGTCATCATCGTGAAGCTCGCAGATAGACTTCATAATATGCAGACGCTCGACCATCATCCTGATCCCAAAAAACGTGAACGTATCGCCCTCGAGACGCTCAATATCTATGCACCGATCGCTGATCGATTGGGTATATTTCGTATGAAAGAAATGCTGGAAACCGAATGTTTCCGCATACTCTATCCCGTCGAATATACCAGCATTACGAAAGAACTCGCCGTACTCAAAGAAGAACAAGACTACTTTATCGGCGAAGCCAAGACTATCATTCGAAAGATGATACCTGCGAGTGTCCCCCTTATAGATATCTCTTATAGAATCAAAGCTCCCTATAGCATCTATAAGAAACTCCAGAGAAAAGACTACTCCTACTCTGATGCTCGGGATCTCTATGACCTTTTTGCTATACGAATCATCACTGATAGTATCCCAAGATGTTATGAAGTGCTCGGATTTCTGCACAATGTCTTCGTCCCCATGCCAAAAAGGTTCAAAGATTATATCGCCCTTCCAAAAGAAAACTGATACCAGTCTCTCCATACGACTGTCGTGTGACTTTTTGCGAAGATCCGATCTCAGCCGACAGAAATCCAGATACGCACTCCAGATATGCATATACAAGCCGAGATTTGAGTTGCTGCGCACTTCGACTATAGTGAGAAAGGCAAATCAGTGAAGTCTGCTGATAGCTACTGGGTGAAGACCATCAAGGATATCGTCGAGCATAGTATGGAAGGGGGAGAGTTCATGAAGGAGATGCATATGAATGTCTTTGCCGATCAGATATTCGTCTTCACTCCGAAAGGAGATATCATCACGCTTCCGAAGTGAGCGACACCCATAGACTTCGCCTACGCTATACATAGCAAGCTCGGGAATGAGCTCGTGATAGCAAAAGTCAATGGTCAAGTCGTCCCTCTCGACTATATCTTGCATAATGGTGAGAGTATATCCATCACTACTGATTCTCATAAAAAGCCGAATCCTATCTGGCTCTCATTCGTCAAAACTCCAAAAGCACGAGAACACATCAGGCAATTTATCAATCGAGAAGAACGGAGTTTTTTCATAGAAAAATGAAGGCTTATCATGAGTAGCTATCTCGAGAAAAACTATGGAAAATGACTCGATAAAGAACTCTCCCTCCTCAAAAATATCGACTGAAAAGTCCTCGATAGCAAAGATAAGGAAGATGTCCTCGTGCAGCTTGGGAACCTCTCACGAAAGCCAGGAAGCATACTCAAAAGTATCAATGATACCGTGATTCGAGAATTTTTCGGAGAAGTAAAACCTCCAGAAAAAATAGAAAAGAAGACCTTTACAAAAAAGGTAGATGCCCCCATTGAGAGCTATATCATCATCGGAAAAGAGCGTAATATCCCCTATAAAAAAGCGCAATGCTGTAATCCACAATCTGGAGATAAGATTGTATGAGCAATCGGTATGGGTGTCGTGACGATCCACAAGTTCGACTGTGAGAATATGAAAAAAGTGAAACTCGATCGTCGTATCCCTGCCCACTGGAGTGATGCTAAGATCGAAGGTATCACTATCGAGATCGTCTTGACTCTGAGGGATAAAAAGTGACTCCTTCGTCAACTTACTGACATATTCTACCATGCGGGTCTCGATATACAATCGGTACGAGCAGAAAAGGTCGATGCAAAAACGGTGAAAGACTACTTCACTCTCATCAGTGATGAGGAAGACTTCTATCTGTATGAACGCCTCGTCGAACGTATGAAGTTCGAGCTTCCCGAATTTATCGATGCGGAGCTCATCTCTATATCCTAGTACTTTATCTCACCATATGTAGGAGTACATATGTTTCTCATTCATTATGGATTTTTTTCTCGGCCTCATACTTATCTGACTCGGTGTAGCGACTATGCGATACCGCTATGAGATACATAATATCACCGGAAACTGGTGATGGGCAGAGCAGTACCTCAGTGGTACCGTGAATGCGATCGTCCTCATTGGCATGATCGCGGTACTTGCTGGTACTGCTTTCCCTCTTTGAGCATTTGAAGGATTCTTCGATGCGAAGATGTTCGAGCCTCCGAAAGGGAAATAGTGAGAATCCGAAGGGGCGAAAAATCTCTTGCAAAAAATGAGACTTTCTATAAAATCCGTCTCGCTTTCTACATTTATTGTTCTCTCTAGAGTCTGTTCTCTCGTATCTATAATCTCTTTTTGGGGTATCGCCAAGCGGTAAGGCAGGGGACTCTGAATCCCCCATCCTAGGTTCGAATCCTAGTACCCCAGCCATTTTGCAGAATCATCCATTTTCATAACTAAATCAAACGGACTTTCCAGATTGTAATGCGGTTTCTTCCTATCCATCATTGGGTTCTGAAGTAGAAATCTTAATAGCATCTTTTTTTCCTCAACTTCAGAACTTTCAAAAATTTCTTTTGCCCTATTTGCTAAAGAAAACACTGTAGCAATCGATATTTCATACTCTGATTTTCATTCAGAGTATTTTTGTTTTTCGTGTGAAAGATGAGTAAGTTGATCTTGATATTTTTGATGCAACTTGTCATACATTTCAGAAGTAATACCAGAAGTAGGATTACAGTATTTTTCCAGTAAATTTTCATCTGCTATCTGAATATTACTTATATCTCTGTTGATTCTCAATAATTGGGATCTATTAAAGGTAATTTCTGATTCTTCTGATACCCTCATCTCTGATAAGATAAAACTCTGAGCCTCTGGAGTTATAGTAGTAAACTTAAGAAGCATACCATAAATAGGAGCTAACAGATCAATTTCGTTTGCATAGTCTCTTTTGCATATATGCTTCCCATTAGTAAATGAGTAATATACAAACTTTTTTCAACTCTTCTTTGTTTTAGTCTCTGGAGTTATCGAGCATCCACAGTTCTTACATTTCATTAGTCATCAAAATATAAAAGATTCACTTACTATAGCCTTTTCAGGTCTTCATTGCTTTCACTTTCTAATATCTTGGCATCTATCAAAAAGCTCTTTACTTATTAGCTTCTCATACTTGTGAGATTGGCTTGTTTTATATTTTTGTGAATAGGCGACCCCATAATAAAATGGATCTTTTAGAGTATTTTCTATCGTACTTTTTCTTATTTCATATCATTTTTTCGACTTTAAGCCCAATTTGTGCATTTCAACCCTGATAGAGTCCATTGAGTAGTTTCAGGTAGCGTAAAGCTCAAATAAACGAATAATTAGATGCTTTCTTTCAGGGTCTGGAATTACTGTATTCTTTCCATTCGCATCTATAGTATTTATATATCCAATTTTTGCTTGCCCTGTGCAAGTATTTCCATTTCTTCTTTTCTCATTAAATGCTCGTATTACATTATCACTGATAGCATCAGAGTAATACTTAGATAATCAAAGCTTTACTGAAAACATAAATTTATCTCATGCCGAAATATCCTTATGTATCACTTGTCCATCTGATACAAAGTGGATTTCTATACGACCTTCTATAGCCATATTATAGAGAAGAGGTATTTTTTTATCGAAAATATCACGAGATAATCGGTCTACCTTATCGAAGCAAACAGCAATTTTTTCCGTTTGTGATTGTATATATTCAATAATCGGATCGAATTCTGATTTCTTCTTATCTTTATAAGCACTCTCATCAAAACTATATCTTTCAGCAATAGTAAATTTTATCCGTTGGCAGTAGTCTTCCATGCGGTGTATTTGAGCAGGAAGTGAGTTGTTAGCCTCTCTTTGCTCTTCGGTTGATACTCTGGCTACTAAGATTGCTTTCATAGATTAATATCATTATTTTTCATTTGATCTATTAGCTCTTTTGCTATGTGCCAAATAACAACTGGAGCAATAGCGTTTCATATTTGCTTATATGCATTTGCATCGGATCAGGCGAACTTAAAAGTATCAGGAAATGACTGAATTCTTGATGCCTCCAGTGGGGTAAATCGTCTATACCTATCATTTCATACCAAAAGGACGGGATCAGTTCAATTTAAGCTTACCTTTGCCAAGTGGCTACTTATTGTATTACAAGGTTGGGAAATATCCTGAGCTCTTCATTTATTAAATGACTTATTAGCATTTTTCATTCATTCCACAGCTCTATTAGAAAAGTAATATTTTTCTGGTATTGTGCTATTATCATCTATTACTGCAGATAGAGGTATAGGATTTTCTTTTATTTCAGGAAAAATGAAAGTTTTTCCTATGTCCTTTCTAATTCAAATTATAAATACACGTTGTCTTTTCTGAGGAACTCAAAAATCAACAGCATTCACAACTTTATAGCTAATATTGTAACCTGTCTTTTCAAATGTATTTAAAATAAGCTTAAATATCTCTCATTTCTGAATATTAGTGAGTCATTTTACATTTTCTGCAATAAAAGCCTTAGGTTGTTTATCTTTCAATATTCTTGCCATTTCTAAAAATAACTGTCAGCGAGGATCATTGAGTCATTGTCGGTTTCATACTATACTAAAAGTTTGACATGGAAATCATCAAATTAATATGTCATGCTCGGGTATTATTTCAGATTCAATTTCAACAATACTTTTATTTATAATATGATCTCAAAAATTGACCTTATAAGTCTCAACTGCTGGGGTATCTATATCATTAGCAAATACAATCTTTGTCTTAAGTTTCTTATATTTTTTTCATAGAAATGTAAAACCCCCCATTACTCATAGGTCACTTCCTCAACAACCAGAAAACAAAGATGCAATTTTAACTAATCTTTCCATAAAAGTAGTGAAGTATTATTTCCAGAATCTTGAGAAAAAGTCATATCTGCACCATTTCTTGGTGCCATTGCGATTAAGTCGCTTTTATATTTTCAAACTGGGTCTTGTATGATAAAAAGATCTTGGGACTCCTTTGATAATGAAAGTCTATAAATAAAATATCTTTCCCTAAGAGTTTCAGCTGTTTGCCATTCATTCGGCGTAAGGTGGATGTTAAAGAAGTTTATCTTTTTGCTACTAATAGTGCTTTTGACTTCAATATACCTTTTCCTTGTGTCCAAATCAACTGATTGGATGTCGTATCATACTGCAAGATGTGTTGGAATTTTTTTTATCAGCTTAATTAAATCTTTTCTTCCATTTAACTTCAGGTACATACTTTCATGTCAGATGATTAGATTCTCTCATAAATCTCAAATATTTTTAGTCTTAACTTCTCAGCCTACAATATCATTGTGCAAATCATCAATAGTAGCATAAACACTGTTTTGATAAGGTGAATTCTCGATATTTAGGAAAGTTAGTATGTCTGTCTTAAATACGATCTCATCTAAGTCTTGATTAATATAATTAAACCAATCTTCCTGATATTGAGAAATATCAGTAGTTGATACATCAACACTATTGTAAAAAATATCATATTTTGTAAAAAATGTATCGGAGTTGATGAACTTTAGAATTGTTTCATATTCCTTCATATTAAACATATACCTATTTCATCTTATTTCTAAAAGATTTGCTAGGACTAAGTAATCAAGTATATCTCATGCATAACGAACGACATCTCATGACCAATCGTAAGTATAATTATTTTTACGATTCTCTTCTATTAGCTTATAGCCATCTTTTGGGCTTAATTCTCACCTTGTGAATCGCAAATCATTAAAGATACAATGCGTTAATTCAGCCTTATTAACATAACCTCTTCATCAATTATCTCAAAGATCTAATAAACTAAGTATAAAACGTGCTGGATGAAATCGCACGCCTGCCTTTATACAGCGAAGACTTTCATGTGGTTTCAGATGTCATCCTGGGTACTGAAATCGAAATAAGAAATATTTAAAGAACTCAATAAGATCAAGATTAGTTGCAAGCTTCTTAGCAATGTTTCAAGGACTACAATTATCTCAATCGTACTCAATAAAGCCAAATAAAGACGATATTTCAGTTCTCCAATTCCTAATTGTTTTTTCAGCTTTTGTAACATTCTCTGGGAATAGCCTTATTGCCCTATCTACTGCATTATCAAATACTGATTTTTCTCATTCTGGTATTTTTTCTATTTCAGAAGCCATATAGATAAGCACATCTTCAACATTATTCTTAAATCTTGGTCTAATATGATGTAATCGAAAATATGACTTGGATGGTGTTTGATATTCCATAATTATAAAAAACTATATAAATTTCCTCAAATAAATGAACCAAGAATGGGCGGAACTGCATTTCATACCTGTTTTAACTGACTTGTATTTGATCATAAAAAGATAAAACTATCTTTGAATCACTGAATTCTTGCTGATTCACGGACAGTTGGAATTCTATTATATTGATAGTGAAAATGATGGCGGTGCCCTGTATCTATAGTAAAACAAGGTTTATTGCTATTCATTCGAGTCCATGCTATATTTACTTTTCTTGTATTTTGAAGTTCTTTTGGTAGGCTTTTATAATTTCATCAATCTGGAACTAATCCTATAGTTTCAATTGTTTTCAGTGAATGATTACAAATTTGATGATTGAATATGCCCTTACTCCCTTGTCTAATAATTTTCTGATATTCCGAAAGGGGATCAGATAAATACATACTTGAGTTTTCAATTGATATTTCTGGTAAATCCGAAATAGCATCTTTAGTGGTTCGCTTTGCTTTCTTTCACTCCCCATATTCTCAATCTGGAAAGTCAAATTTCTGATTATTCAAAAGTCATACAAATACGATTCTTTTTCTATTTTGAGGTACTCAATAATCTGAAGCGAGCAATATTTTATAATTTATAGTATATCAGAGACTTTCAAAATCTTTTAATATCTGTTCTTTTACTTTTCATCCACTCATTGAAGCTAGATTTGGCACATTTTCCATAACAAATGCTTTGGGCTTAAAGTATTCTACAAATCTAAAGAATCACTTATATAACTGATTTCTTGGATCATCAATATTTCTTTTTCACGCTATAGAAAAACCCTGACAAGGGGGTCATCCTATAATAACATCTATATTTTGAATATTAAATAGTTCACTTATTTTCTTTGGATCTAAACTTCATAAATCTCAAAGATAAGTTTGAGTATTACCGTGATTTATTTTAAATGTTTCAAGAGCATCTGCCCAATTATCAATTCATAATTTTATTTCATAACCAGCCTCCATAAAACCTGCCGATAATCATCAGCATCATGAAAATAAATCTATTATTGTTGGTTTTTTACTATTTAGCATTGCTTACTTTATTAAAGATAAATTTATAAATTCATCATAATCATTTTTCTCTACTCTAAATTCCTTCCCAATCTTATAGGCTTTGAGCTTTCTAGCTTTGATATACCTATAAATCGTCATTATGTTACATTCGAGTTTTTCGGATAAATCTTTCGCAGTGTAAAAGGTTTTTTCGTTCATATATGAAAAAGGGTTATGGATAATATACTTTACTTTTCTTTACAATCAAGTTTGTTTTTTATAATCTTTTCAGCAAGAGTATTGTTTATGGGTATGTAAGACTCAAGCTTCTTGTCTATTTGCTCTACCCAGCTTCTCGGATGTTCTTTTTCAGAGAGTAATGAGCTTATTTCTTTGAGATCTGAAACGATACGATACCATGTCCTATCATGTGCTGATTTCTCTATTATTGCCCTGAGTTCTCTGAGTCCATCCCCATCTCGACTGAGTAGGGTAAGTCAAGTAAGGTATATCGCTTCTTTTGGCTTCTTACTATTTTGTAGAAAGCTCATTAGTAGCTCTTTTCAGGAAGATTGAGTAGAAAGAACTCAAAGTGATACATTTTTCATATACTGATTCCAATATTTAGAAACTACATCTTGGCTCAACTTGGTATTGAAAACATCACGAAAGGTGGGGTTTTTATTATACCCGAGTGAAGCGAGGACAGAGTTTACTTTTATCTTGTTTCATAATCGTATTTCCATTCGGAGTATTTCGAGGAGTTCTGATTTTGGTATCTCATCAAAGAAAGACATCTGATAAGCTGTCTGATCCTTGTCTATAGCTCTTTTGGGACCTTTTTTTATATCAGCTACCTTATCATATATAATCATCTCATGGCTTGTAGTATGTGCAACTAAACTTTCTCCATCGTTCATATAGCGAGCCTTTGTAAAATCAAAGGATTTTCTCATATTGACCTTATGAAGTTCTGATATGATATATCTTGTAGTATAGCCATCTTCCAGAACTATATTTTTTGAGAAATGAACAGCACTTACTTGAGCATTGATAATACTTTCTCTATCTATAAACATCCCCATCATCCTGATTCTCTCTACTAAGGTATCTACTACCATATCAAAATCACTCTCTTTGAGTTCTTTGAGATTATTGAGAAAGAGTATCTTTGGTACGGAAAACTCTATTCTTACACTTTCTTGATCTATAGGTCAAAATCTTCTATATCAAAGAAATCTTGGAAAATAAAGACCTGTATCAAGATTATTTTTTGATGGATTCTTGATAAATTTCTCATAGCTTAGAGTTCTTGCAAAAAGGTCCCATTTTTTCTCTGAAATAGGTTTTCAAAGTTTGGACTTCGGGATTGTCAGTACTACAGTATCGAGCATATTATTTGGGGTTATAAAGATGGGGATTTATGCGTTTATCTACTTTGAGAAGCAATAAGAAAAGATCTACCATTTTATTTCCATTCTGGCATGATAATTCTCTGATTTGTTCTTCTGTAAGAGGCTTTCACATAAAAAAACCTGTAAGGTTAGTTACAGGTTATCCATGAGGTATTTATAAATGTTGATGAGGGGTTGAGAGAAAGTTGATAAACTTTTAGTATGGATAGAAACTATAATTCATTGCCATTGGAAAATCTTTACTTTTTACTACTCTTTCCCTATTCTTATCATCAGCAAGCTTTTTTGAATCAATTGTTTCAAGAATTTTCTTTAAATATTCTTTTTCTTTTGAAACAATGAATCTTTCAGCATTTTTACAAATAAACTGATTTATTCTATTTGTTGTTTTCTGGTTAACTGTACTATAAGATAAACTTATTCAATGTGTTACCTCTTCAGGAAAAATTGTTATTCTTAGACATTGTTTTTTACTTATAGGTATAATTTTTTCAGCAGTTCTTGGTTCTACTATACCGAGTCATATATTTTTTGGCCAATCTGAAGGTGGTATAATAAAAAATGGATTATCAGAACAAAGGAAAAAATTGTCTTTTCTTGTTTCTAATACTTCATAATGGGCATTTAAAAACAATAGCCAGAATTTATTTCCTAATTCCATAGAACGAATCATAGAATCTTCCTCACTCATAACTAAATTATTCTCCTGGCTATTCATGAAATTATAAAAATCTTGTGGATCATCAATTTTAGGTCAGTTTATCTGAAGATGATTCTGGAAATCTTCATAAGTTTTAAATTTAGTTTGGAAATCAATTTTTTTAAATTTTCATGCATTTTCACCAATTTCTTTCATAAACTTTTTAGTTCTTATAAACTGAAAGGCAGTAAAGGCTACCCCAGCCTAAAGGCATGGGGCTTGCCCGTTCTCGTATACACGAAGTATCTATTCTCCTTCTAGGAATTATTGTCACTGATCATCAATATATTTCTTTATCATCTCCTCCTGGTGCACTCCTACGGACT
>JANNCQ010000029.1:0-27042 GCA_031386685.1 Candidatus Altimarinota bacterium
AGTCCGTAGGAGTGCACCAGGAGGAGATGATAAAGAAATATATTGATGATCAGTGACAATAATTCCTAGAAGGAGAATAGATACTTCGTGTATACGAGAACGGGCAAGCCCCATGCCTTTAGGCTGGGGTAGCCTTTACTCGGAGAGTTCGCTTTGACTTCCCATCCATTTTCTCCATAATGGCGGTGATTTTTGTACTGAAATACTATGCATTTTACCCTTCGTGTCACCTGAGCCGCCGGCCTCGGGATCAACTCTCTTGCCGATATTATCGGGAATATGGTCACTCATCTCGGGTATCATGTTTTCTGAGATCTCGAATATGAATCTCGCATCAAGTGAGGTACCAATTGGTTCGACCTCAATATTTCCGATGATCGTCCGACGATACGATCGACGATCGATATCCTCATCGCTTTCGATGCTGCTGGACTCAAGCGAAGTATAGCGTCTGTAAGATCAGGGGGGTATATCATCATGAACGCGAAGCACCTCGAGAAGCTCACTCCAGAAGCTCAGGAAATCATATCAAAAAACTCCCTTCATCTTCTCACGCTCGGTATCGCTGATAAGTATGAGAATACCTATCTCCTCGGTATCCTCGTGAAGCTTCTCGGTATCGATCCATCGCTCGTCGAGTCTGAGATCCGAGAAGTCTTCCGAAGGAAATGAGAAGAAGTCATCATGAAAAATATCGATATCGTCACAAATATCCTCTCCACTTTCGAGCTTCCACCCTGAAGTCCATGGAAACTCACGAATATCGAAGGTCCGAAGCGTGACTTCAGCTACGGGAATAAGCTCATAGCCCTCGGTGCTGCAGACTCAGGGCTCGAGTACTACTCTGCATATCCGATGACTCCGGCAAGTACCGTACTCACTGAGATCATAGCGACTGACCGAGTGAAGTATCTCCAAGCAGAAGATGAGATATCCGTGATCAATAGTGCTCTCGGTGCTGCATTTACTGGAGCTCGAGCGATGGTCGGGACGAGTGGGGGAGGATTCGCGCTCATGACAGAGGCACTCTCATTCGCAGCGCAAGCGGAGTTCCCGATCACGGTCATCCTCTCTCAGCGAGCTGGACCATCGACGGGGACACCGACATTCCACGAACAAGGTGATATCGCTTTCGCACTTACTCCGACATTCGGAGAATTCGGTCATGTGGTACTCTGTCCATCGACCCATGAAGAAGCCTATCTCTACGCAGGACTTGCTCAGAATATCGCATCGAAATATCAGACGATCGTGATACTTCTCACAGATAAACAGTTCTCAGAACTACATCGCTCGTATGATCCACTCCCTCCTCCGACTCCGATCGATCGTGGGAAGCTCGTAGAATCACCTACTCCAGACTACAAGCGCTATGCTCTCACTGATGACCATGTATCACCATATGTCCGAGTCGGGACGGAGAATGGTGACTTCATCGCGACGAGCTACGAGCATGATGAGTATGGTGCGACAAGTGAGGATCCTGATCTCAAAGCAAAGATGACGATCAAGCGAGCACATAAGCTCGATGATTTCTTCGAAAAAGAGGGAATCAAGGGATATGAAATCATCAATCCTGAAGCAAAGAAGATGATCGTGACTCTCAGTGCGAATCGATTCGTAGCAGAAGACTTCATCACAGATAATCCTGAGTATGGACTCATGATCGTGAAGTTCCTCCTCCCGCTTGATCTACGGATTCGAGATGAAATAGAAGGGAAGAGTGAGGTTGTATATCTGGAGAATAACTATACTGGTCAACTAGAGAATCATCTTGTCCGCTCCCTCGAACTTAGGAATATCCCATGACTCACTATTACGAATTTTCGCAAATATACACTCTATCCTTTTTATAGGGAAGACCTCGATACTCGATTTGGTAAATAAATTCTTTCTTATGCGCTCTTGACTTACAAACATCCAATGGTGTCCTGGTTGTGGGGACTTCCTCATCATCATGGCGATCAAAAACGCCTTCAAGGAACTCGGTATCCCTTCTCATAAGCGCGTAGTCGTCTCATGAGTCGGTTGCTCAGGTAAGGCCTCTCAGTATATCGACGGATATGCGGCAGAGACGCTTCATGGTCGCACACTTCCATTTGCTACCGGAGTGAAGATGGTCGATCCATCGCTTACGGTCATCGCGGTCGGTGGAGATGGCGACGGTTATGGGATCGGTATGGGGCACTTCATCCACTCGTGCCGACGTGATCTCGATATCACATATATAGTATTTAATAATGAGAACTACGCTCTCACGACTGGACAAGCAAGTCCTACAACTCCGATCGGTGCGGTCACGAAGACGACACCGACGTGAAATACGACACTGCCATTTGATCCCGTAGAGCTTGCGAAGCATGCAGGATGTACCTTCGCGACTCATGCGATCGATACGAAGTTCGCTGATCTGAAGGAGACGATCAAAGCAGCGATCCAGCACAAAGGATTCTCCCTCGTCGATGTGAGTCAAGCGTGCCCGAGTTATAAGAGGTGGTAATTATCTATAATCTTAAGATTTATGAAAAGATTTCAACAATGGTTGGATACTGACTTCAGGACTGATCCAGTAACCTGTGAGACTGAAACAAATTGAGATATAGTAATGAGTGGAATAAAAACCTTGCTTGTAGCAGTTCCACTTTTTGTTTTAATTGCAACATCAGATAGCTGACCTAAACAACCAGTCTCGAAATCTTCGCCAGTTTCACCAACAATTGTAAAGAAGTAATTTTGTCACAAAATTTACCTTTTTTCGTCTTGAAGTATGACCCTACTTCATAATCTTCTTTTATGACACAAAATCTCCTCGCTTCTCTCATCCTCGGACTCGCGCTTCTCGGAGGGTGATATCTCGCTTCGAATCATACCTCTACGATCTCTATGGCTCCAGCTGTGAAGACCCTCCAGGTCAGTGCTGAAGGGAAAGTGAAGGTCATCCCAGATACGATCGTGATCTCTGCCTGAGTCGAGATCCATAATCGTCCGACCCAAGAAGTCGCCTATGCAGATATGAATACGAGTATCAATGCGGTAAAAACTATCCTCACAAATGCAGGAATCGAAGAGAAAAATATCCAGACCTCATGACTCTCTGTCGGACCTGAATATAGCTATAGTGATGGCAAACAGAAACAAGAAGGATATCAGGCAAATACCAATCTCTCGATCCGTGTAGAGAAAAAGGATCCAAAAATTACCAATGATCTCCTCGATGCGATCGCAAAGGTACAAAATATCCGTATGAATGGTATCGACTATGATCTCGCTGATAAGGAGAAAGCCTATAGCGAAGCTCGAAAGATGGCACTCGAAAAAGCTCGACAAAAAGCAGATGAGATGGCAAAAGTCACAGGTGTCCGTATCATTTCTGTACAGACTCTCTCTGAGAATACTAGTGGTGGGATCGTCCCAATGTATCAAAATGTACGAAGCCTCGACTTCGCTCCTGGAGAGTCAAAATCGAGTACTGATATATCCCTTGGGCAAGTAGAGTATAGTGCTACAGTGAGCGTCTCGTATGAGATACAATAATTTCTCCTATAAAAGCTTTAAGCAAAGCTCCCTTAGTTACAAGGAAATTTTATATGACAAAACATAATTTTTAATTAAGGTTATATCGAATTATAATAAGAATTATGTCATCACAAAATTGCCCAGATTGTCATTTTTATACTGAAGTAATTTATGAGTCTGCTGCGGATAATTGAAAACCCTCTAATGCTAGAGATCAAGCAAGTGAACTTATTTGTACTAATATAAGCAGAATAGGCCAAATGCTTCAGGGCGGAAGGAAAATCATAAGAATCATATGAGCTAATGATCAGGTGATGGGTACACCGGCATCTGTATATGATAATTGTGATATGTGGCAGTCAAATGAAGCATGAGAAGGTATATGATCAGTTTTAGATAGGATTATCAAATCGAACTTACCAAAAGGATATGAATTTCTAGGGAGTAAATTTATTCAATGAAGACAAGTTATTACTATAGGCTGCACTTTACTTCATCCAAATTTCCCAAACGGTTATATTATTAATGGCCATACATTCTCTCATCTTGGACCGTGAACATTTCCTAAAGATAGAACTAGTGATTTTAGTGCACTAAATGAATATGTAATTGAATAGTATTTGGTTATTTTTCCCTTTGTCTTTCTCTCCATTTTTCATACACTCATCTGCATGAATCAAGATGAGGCATTCGACATACTGTCCATGGGGCAAAATGTATTCCTGACCGGTGCCGCAGGGAGCGGAAAGACCTATCTCGTGAACCGATTTGTCCGTCACTGTCATGAGCACGGCATCGGTATAGCGATCACTGCTTCGACGGGTATCGCTGCGACCCACATAGGAGGTATGACGATCCATTCTTGGAGTGGTCTCGGGATACGAGAAGTCCTCAGTGATGAAGACATCGATACGATCATCTCACGAGAATATATAGCGAAAAGATTCCAGAAGACATCGGTCCTCATCATCGATGAGATATCGATGCTTTCAGGTGGATTCCTCTCGAATCTCGATAAGCTCATGAAGTCAGCACGCATGTCGATGGATCCATTTGGTGGTATACAGATCATACTCGTCTGAGATTTCTTCCAGCTTCCTCCCGTCTCTCGGGGCTCAGATACGGTAGAGTTCGCTTTCGAACATCTGATATGGAGAGAGACGAAGCTCATACCCTGTGTCCTCACGACCCAGTATCGACAGGGAGTGAAAAATGAAAGTATCCGTCATTCTGACGAAGGAAGAATCCAGATCTCTCAATCTATCGAGCATGGATCCTTCGTAACTCGAAATGACGGGAACGAAGACCCACTTCTCACCATCTTAGGTGAGATACGAGCAGGAAAAGTCACGACACGATCACTTGCTCTTCTCGAATCTCGCAATATACGAGTCGAGACAGAAGATCATACTGAGCTTTTCACTCGGAATGTATCGGTCGATGCCTATAACACAGAGAGGCTCAATGCGATCCGCGATGATATATTCATCTTCGATATGCACTCGAAGGGCTCACTCCCACTCGTCGAAGCACTCAAAAAATGATGTCTCGCTCCAGAAAATCTAATACTAAAGATCGGTGCACGAGTGATGTTCGTCAAAAATAATTTCGAAGCCTGATAT
This sequence comes from Candidatus Altimarinota bacterium, assembly GCA_031386685.1. Taxonomy (GTDB): domain Bacteria; phylum Patescibacteriota; class Gracilibacteria; order BD1-5; family UBA2023; genus JAGOMW01. The sequence continues at coordinate 5,139 of JANNCQ010000029.1, forward strand.
GCCAATGGCTCTATCGGTCATATCACTGGGCGATACGAGTGACTTCCGATCGTGGAGCTCCATGATGGGGCGAAGATCATCGCTGATTATGCTGAGTGGTCGATCGAAGAGTGAGGGAAGGTGAAGGCTGCTATCGCCCAGATCCCGCTCCGTCTTGCTTGGGCCATCACGGTCCATAAGTCTCAGGGTATGACCCTCGAATCTGCAGTCATGGATCTCTCAGATGCATTCGTAGCTGGACAGTGATATGTCGCTCTTTCTCGTGTCCGCTCTCTCAGTGGCCTCATACTGAAGGGGCTCAATCATCGTGCCCTCGAGATCGATCCTCGCGTCCGAGAATACGACGAGCTCCTCAGTATAGCATCCGCGCGAGCTTCTGAGAGACTCTCTCTCATGCCTCTAGGGGAGAAAAAAGAGAAAACCGAAAATTCTATCCTCCGTCTCTGAGGTGTCCTCGAGAAGCTCGATCTCATAGAAAAAACCAAAAAAACTTCGAAAACAGCGACCCATGAGGAGACCTACACACTTCTCCAGATGTGATTCTCGCTCGAAGAGATCGCTATAGAGCGTTCGCTCAAAGCTTCTACTATTTTCTCTCATGTCGAGAAGCTGATCGAAGAAGGGAAGAAGATCGATCTGGAGAAAATCCGCCCTCTCGATGAAGAGAGGCTCTCTCGTATATTGGATGGATTTCGAGCTCTTTCGACAGAAGCACTCTCTCCCGTTCGAGAATATCTCTATGAGACCTATGGAGATGAGTATGACTATGATGAAGTGAGGCTAGCAAGATTGTTCCTCTCAGACCAATGAAAATCCCATTCTTTATAAAGAAAGGGATTTTTTTCAAAATTATATATTATACCACAGAACCTTCACCTACTACCACAGAACCTTCACCTACACTAAGAAATCATGATTGTACCGCTACTGATCCAGAGACGACCGCGAGAGCGCTTATAAGTACCGCGAGAGTTGCCTTCTTATTCATATTTGTATTTGTTAAGAAATATAAGGTGTATATAGAATAACACATTAAATTTAATTAGCAAGTCATTTATTTGACATTTTGTAAAATATATATATTTTATGGGATATATATATATTTTATGGAAGTAATACTCTGGCTGGCTGATGATCCAAATAACTTACCCATTGATCCAACATTTAAAACAGTAGGAGATTTAGAGGCAACCCTGAGAGATAGGCTATTAAGTCAAGATGATCTCTTGAGATCATTGGCATTATCAGAACAAATATTTTATACTGATCCTGACCTCCCAGATGATAGAGATAGAGCAATTCAGTATAGTATGGGGTATGCTCTTGGTGCAGCAAAACTCAAAAGTAAGCATCCATCACTGGCCTATTATAGACTTACGCAACTCATTCGAGATCTAAACAAGTTTCCCAATATTGTAAGTTCGACTGAATATCTTCGTGTTCAGGCAGAATGGATAGCATCAGCAGCCTATAGTAGTGATTTTTCATCAGTGTATGAGAATCGACTCCGCATGGAGACACTTTTAACCATGCATATCGACAGACTCACATGATCAATCCCACTTCAATCAGATGAGCTTGTTTTAGATGATGACTTGATAGTAGAATATCGCGCACATATTCTCCCATTTATCGTATTCCTTTCACAGTTTTATTTCTATATAGGCGCCTATGCAGATGCAAATGTTCTTATACAGAAAGGAATTCGTATTGCGACACTTATGAATGCGGCTCATCATAAGTTTAATCTCACACTTCTTAGACTTATATCTTTAATCGATAAAGGTGATGCCTGAACTAAAAATTCAGAAGATGTTTTAAAAGTTGCAAAAATTGGAGCGGATACTCTATCTGCAGTTTTTTTGAGTAGAAAAAATGCATTTAGTGCTCAGTGAGTTCAGGATCAAATGACCATAGTCGAGCTCTATAGAGATATAAGAAAATCGAGTACTGCGTCTGTAGAGGAGATGGCAAAAATGATCCAAAAATGGAATGTTCTTAATGAAAGTGAATATATAGATCAAGATGATAGAGCCAGACTTGCTCATATAGAAGTACTCCTTTTCATATACTATAGATCACTCCAACAAGAAGATGAGAAATTGTCCTATGCCAGAGAACATGCTCCTCATGAGTTTGGAATTATTCTGAGCTTTAGACAAAAGCTCGCAGATTCTTGATTTGAGCTCGATGAATATCGGAAAAAATCTAATGCACGACTCTTTCTTACATCATTTATTGATTTATTTGAACATCGAGTCAGGGAATCGATCGGTTCAGGAAAGAAGATGAAAGATTCTCAAGTTGAGAGTATAATGAGCTCGATGATTGAGATTTACCGACTTTTAGTTGGCATAGGTGACTTCGATAGGAATCTGGAATTGCTTCTGAAGATGCCGTTTTATACTCAATATATACAAGCAGCTAAACTCTTTCTTGTGCATATAAAAGAGGGGATTGATCTCCGAGATGCAGAAGTACTCGATCATATTTGAGTTATTTCTCAGGAAAGAGAACGAGAAGCGCAGATAAACCATAGTAGATTTATCAGTCATATCGTCGAAAAATGGAAAAGAATTTGAAGGATCACCCTTTCTAAGGTTTCAGAAGATCAGGCGAGTGAGCAAGAATCAAGAGTGATTTTTGAAGGCGAGATCCGTGATATAAATACAACCCAAGTATTCTACTGTTCATTTAATGAAGTAAAATATAAATTCACCCTTACGCTGGACGAAGTACCTTACTCAGGAAGTGCTTTGTCACTCCTCAGAGCTAATCTTGCCAATCTCATTGCCTATGAAGAAAAAAAAATAGTGGAAGCGCAAATGGGTCAGACAATGAAAGTACTCCAACATGATCTCAGAAATCTCGTCGATAATTTATGACCGGCGACTCAAATTATACAAATGCACCAAAGAAATGCTCAAGAGCAAGTAGCTCAAATTATCGCTATTCCATGAAATTCCCAAGCTGCGATTGATTGACTCCGAGCTTTAAGTGCTGGTCCACTTTCTGGTATTGGACGTATGGTAGAAGCAATCATTGCACAAATTTGATGAGTTGATTCTTTCGGTGCAAGGATGATAGAAGAAGTAAAAGGGGTATTTGGATATTCTGCTCAGAATATAGAAAGAAAATCACTGAATTTTCGTACACTTATAGAGAGTATTTCTCGTGGTGAATCATCTGAAGAAATATTGATAAATATCGAATCAGTGCAGAATTGTTCAGTGCTGGTAAATGATTGAATGTTGCGAGGACTAATAGGCAATATTATCCAAAATGCAAAACGATACAATAATCCAGGAATGGCACAAGCGGTCTTAGATATTTCAGCATCCGATCAAGGAGACTCAGTGGTAATGACTTTTAAAGACTACGGTCGAGGAATGACAGATAAAGCCATGACCACATTTAAATCGGCATCTGGAAACAGTGTGCTTGATTATGGTGATGATCCTTCTGCAAGAGCACTCAACTCTAAGCGAGTCGGAGCAGTAGGTGTCATGAATACGGTACGTGCTCATGGTGGAACATTAGATATTACCAGTAAAGTATGAGTATACACTGAGTTCAAATTTACCTTTCCGAAAAATTTCTAGAGAAACTCTGGATTTTTCGGAAATATAGGTATACTACTTCTACTTTAATTTCTAAACAAAAAATTATGTTTTTCGAATCTACTATCACCCTTCCCCTTACTCGTCTTCGAGGCCTTATCACACTCATCGAGAAAGTCGAATCTGAGTCAAAAGCAAAGAATATGTCTGATGAAGATCTCCTCGCACTTCGACTTGCTCCAGATATGTTCCCACTGGGGAAGCAGATCCAGATAGTCACAGATAATGCGAAGGGTATGGCATCTCGTATGGCGAAGAAGGAAGCTCCGAAATATGAAGATGATGAGTCGACTCTCGCGGAGCTGAAGACGCGACTCGAGAAGACTATAGCCTATCTTGAGACATTCACTCCTAGTGACTTCGCAGAAGCCGACACTGCTGAGGTCCGATTCTCCTACTTTCCTGGAATGAAAATGGTCGGAAAGGGCTATGTCTTCACCTATGGTATACCGAACTTCATGTTTCACGTCGTGACGATATATGCTATCCTCAGAAATGCCGGATTCAAAGTCGGAAAGGGAGACTTCATGTGAAAGCAGGTAGAATTCTTTCCTGATAATGCTGAGTAGTCGAGAAAAGCAAAGCCCCACCTTCTGTTGGGTGGGGTCTTAACGAGAGAAAGTATATCTCCATGCTTCGTAACCCAGATACATGCCTATCAGCATGATCAAGAATTCGAAATCGGAGAGTTTCGGCCAAGCCATCGATAGCACTGCAACCTCCATGATGCCGAATAGACCTGCCGCAAACAAGAGAAGTGCACCTGGTGCAGGATGCATATTTCGTGCTGTTTTAAATAGGTCTTGTATCATTCGTATAGGAGCTCCCAGCATCGCACCAATAGCCATTAGCACAAACATTTGTTCCAAAATTTTCTCCTATTTCGTTAATCAGGCTGGAGAGTTGATCCAATTTCCAGAAGAAATAAACATGATTATTTTAATTTAAATTAAAATAATGTCAATAAAAGAAAATATTTTGAAAATGTATATTCCTCCTTATAATATTCTATATGACACAAAAACTCGCACTCAATATCTCTTGACTCACGAAAATCTATCCCAGTGGACTGAAGGCACTCGATAATGTCGATTTTTCGATCCCTCTTGGAGGATTCGTCGCACTTCTGGGGGAAAATGGAGCAGGGAAGTCTACATTGATCAATATCCTCTCGGGTCTGATCCCCAAGACCGAAGGAAAGATCGAAGTATTCGGACAAGATATAGACTCGTATCGCGAAGAAGCAAAGCTCTCGATCGGGATCATGCCGCAGGAGATCAATCTCTCGATCTTCGAGAAGTGTATCGATATCGTCACGACGGTATGAGGCTTCTATGGTGTCCCCTATAGTGTGGCACGACCACGGGCTGAGAAGATCCTGACAGAGCTCGGGCTCTGAGATAAGATGGAGTCTACTGCTCGAGTCCTCTCAGGTGGTATGAAGCGCCGCCTCATGCTTGCTCGTGCTCTTATACACGAGCCGAAGCTCCTCATCCTCGATGAGCCGACCGCAGGTGTAGATGTAGCACTCCGACGTGGTATGTGGGAATATCTCCAGAAGCTTCAGAAAGAGACCGGTATGACTATCCTCCTCACGACGCACTACCTCGAAGAAGTCGAAGCCCTCTGTGAGCATGTGACGATCCTCGATCATGGAGTCGTCGTGACTTCTGATACAGTAAAAAATACTCTGAAAAAACTTGAACGAGAGACATATCTGATCGAAGTAGATGGGGAAGTATCATCTGACTTTCCTGGATTTGTCTCGCTCGAGGATGGGAACCTCACGGTCGTCATCGATCGGAAAAATCCTCTTCCAGAAGTATTCGCGAAGCTCGCAGAGATGTGAGTCAATATTGGGTCTGTCCGTCCGAAGGAGAATCGACTCGAGGCATTTTTCCTCAGTAAAGGGAAATAATATACATCCTAGAGAGATACTCAGATGAGCTTCTCTATATACGCTATTTCTTCTAGATCTCGTCCCTCTATAAGGGCATCGAGGTTTTCCTTGCAATCGTGGAGATTTCTCTCGACATTTGCTTGGAATTCTTTCTTCAGGGAAGGCTGAATCTCGCGATACATCAGCTCTACATATTCGAGAAATCTTATTTTACCTTCTACCCATTCTCCTAGGGTACTTGGTATAGGTCAGATCTCTTCTATGACTCGCACAGATTCTTTGAGCCAGTACTCCCATCCATCGATAAGCGGTCATGCCACATCTGCGAAAGCAAGAAGCCTTTGTTCGAGAGTCTTTGCTTCATATTCTCGGTAGCGAGGATCATTCTTCGGGAGAGTGTTTTGCCCGAAAGATGTACTATGGACAGCATCTCTCGTAAAAATAACCTCAGGGGAATCCAGAGATACACCATGTCGTAGTATATCTTGCTCGAGAAGATAAGTTGCCCACTCCTCATTCGACATCTCGGCTCATTCGACGATATCTTGTCTATAGGTATTCCCGGCGTGACTGTCATCATGCCTGAGGGCGGCTTCTCCGAGGAGGAGCATTAAGGAAGTAGTGGGACGGTATTTTTTCAGAAGGTTCTCGAGGAGCATCCAGAGTCTTCTATGGACATCGAGAAAGTGATCCAAATTATGGAATGGATTTCCCTTCGACTGACGAAGTCTGATGAGAAGATCGGGATGAAGACGGTTGAGAGCATTCATCACACGCTCTTCGTCTTTCGTCAGAGTGACTAGAGCGAGTGTTCGTACACTGTGAGACGTGATAATATCCTCGATCGCAGAGACAGAGAGATCGGAAGATAGGGTATCGAGATGGGTAGGAATTACTAGAGGCATATTTTATACTACTAGAATACTACCATACTTTATTCGCTATTTCAAAAAAATGATTTAGTTTTTCTAAAAAACTATATGAGTGAATCTTTGAACTCTATAACATCGAGGAGCTCAATATCGTCTCTTTCAAGATTCCATCATAATGCTCAGAGATTTTCTTCGAGATGAGAAATACTTTCTGACTTTATTAAAGTGACAATGTTTGCTTTTGAAATGAGCCAGTTTAATGCAATCTGTGATTTGGTCTTACCATATTTCAGAGAGAGGCTATCGAGTGTGGAATTCTCTTGAAGTAAGAATCATCTTTCGATCGGTCTATATGCCATCACTCAGATATCTTGATTCTGACAATACGGTATAATCTGAGACTCCATATTTTGACAGGCTCATTTATAATCAGTATTTCTCGTCGCGAGACTGTACGGTATCTGGTTTACGATAATCCTATTTTTCGTATATTTCTGAGCTTCTTGGAGCTGGAATACCGAAAAATTGCTCACACCGATATATCGAATCATATTTTTCTCGACAAGATGATCCAGGGCATTCATGGTTTCCTCGATAGGGATAAGGGGATTCGGAGCATGAATCAGATAAATATCGATATAGTCTGTCCTGAGTCTTTCGAGACTCTTTGAAAATGCAAAAATCACATCGTCGTATTTTAGGTGATGCTTAGAAACTTTATCAGTTATCAGCACTTCAGATCTATTTATTCATTGTATGGATTTTCCGATGAGCTCTTCCGTATGTCAGTTTCCATATATTTCAGCAATATCGATATGAGTGTATCCCATTTGTATCGCTGACTGAATGGTATCTATAGATTCCTCATCTTTTGAATAATCTGCTTCCATAAATCCACCGATTCACCAAGTGCCGAGGCCAATAACAGGGATCTGTAGATTTGGAGAGAATGACTTGTATTGCATAAGAAAAGTATCATTTTTTCTATGACTTTTGCAAGTTTTTCTATCTCTTATCATTTGACCACCTTCTCTCTCCATCTGGCTTCTTCCATGATCCTTCCTTTTTTTCTCCCCATTTTTTCTCCGTTCTTGGCTTCATAGGAGTATTCGGTGGACGAGAGAAGTCTTCTCTCTTTCCATCGGATTTTCTCTCTGGTCTCGGCTTATCTCGGAAGCTCGGATTCCCTCGGGGGATACTGCTATCGAGTGGTTTCGGGGTATTTTTTTTCGGTGTATTCCATGATCGAGGCGTATCTTCTTTCTCTGGGCGTGCAGTCGCAGCACCTCATCGCTCTCCTCTCTCAGAGCTGGTCTCTCATTTCCTGTGCTCGATTTTTGGTTTCTTGAAGCTTGGTTTCGGGCTGTCAAATCTCCCTCGGCCTTGAGGTTTCGCTTGAGCTTTGGCTACAGTATTGAGGAGTAGTGGATACGGATGGTCGTGGATGACGGGGATACTCTTCGCGATGAGCTTCTCGATATCTCGGAGGTACTCTTTCTCTTCAGCATCACAGAAGGCGATAGCGATACCACTAGCACCTGCCCTGCCTGTGCGTCCGATGCGGTGGACATAGGACTCGGAGATATTCGGGAGCTCGAAATTGATGACATGCGTGAGCTCATCGATATCGATCCCACGTGCCGCGATATCGGTCGCGACGAGGACACGGATTTCTTTGTTCTTGAATCCTGTGAGTGCTGCTTGGCGATTATTTTGGGATTTATTGCCATGGATAGCTTTCGCTGGTATACGTGCGAGATCGAGGTCTTTCACGACTTTATCGGCTCCATGTTTTGTCCGCGTGAAGACAAGTACTCGCTCAATATCTTTATCTTTCAGGATATCTTTGAGGAGGTCCTTCTTATTGTGCTTATCGACGAAGTACACGCTCTGACGGATCATATGAGCCGTACTCGATGGAGGAGTGACTTCGACTTTCGCAGGATTGGTGAGGATATTTCGGGAGAGGTCGACTATAGCAGAAGGCATGGTCGCAGAGAAGAAGAGAGATTGTCTCTTGCTCGGAAGCTTGGCGATGACCTTCTTCACATCATGGACGAATCCCATATCGAGCATACGATCTGCCTCATCGAGTACGAAGAATTCGATCTGCCTAAGATCGATGAATCCCTGCTGCATGAGATCGAGCAGTCGACCTGGAGTCGCGATCAGGATATCGATCCCTTTTGAGAGCGCATCGACCTGACTATGCTGGCTCACACCTCAGAATATCACCTTCGATCGGAAGTTCGTATAGCGTCCATAGTTTGCGAAGCTCTCTTCGATCTGGATCGCGAGCTCTCGTGTCGGAGTGAGGATGAGTGCACGGATAGGACGTCTCCCCGTGACTTTCCGATCCTTCTCGTACATGAGCTGGATTATCGGAAGGGCGAAAGATGCCGTCTTCCCGGTCCCTGTCTGTGCGACTCAGAGAAGGTCTCTTCCTGCGAGGACAAGGGGTATAGATTTCTCTTGTATGGGAGTCGGCTGAGTATATCCTTCCTCGGTGAGGGCTTTTAATATTGGATCGATCAAGTGGAGTTCGGAGAAGAGCATGTGAGGTTGATTTATAAGAAGCGGAGTATACAAGGATATGTGAGAATCGCAAGACAAATAGTTGTCTGTATTATCTTTTTCGAGAAGGAAAGTAGAACTATATTTTGACAATTTATGAAATATAGGTATTTTATATTTATTATTTCCTTGAATCGATCCAAGTATGAATGTTTCTGAATTTTCCATTCTTATGGGATACAACTCGGAGCCTAAAAGACAATCTTGAGTGATAAGAAATCTTACCGAGGGTATAAAGTGAGAATCACTTATTGTAATATGACAGAGCCAACCAATACATTGATGGCCAATTTCTCATTTCTCATGAACAACTGAGGCTCGATTTGAAGGATGAAATGCTCCATGAAATAGTACATGAGAACCATCATTTTTAACATTTCGTAATATAAGTGAGGTTAGTGAGAGATTTCGATGAAAAGCAATAGCATTAATCAACGATACACCCGTTCCAAATAAAAGAAAGGATCCCAATAAAATAGATGAGATTGCGCTTATAGCAGAATGCCTAAGACTAGAAATACCACTTGCTGTCGTCGGAAGAAGACAGAGAATCTTCCCAATTACACCAAGACAAAATGAAAAAGATTCAGATTATTCCCGATATTCCTTATCATTAAAGCAGAAAGTAAATGATATATGGCAATCAGCTATAGATGAAATGGTCAGTAGAGATTTCTCGAAAGCGATTACGCGTTTAGTAAGTGATTGAAGAGCTCCAAAAAATATACTCGATCCCCTCTCAAAAGACCATGATGCAATGGCAAGACAAAAAATAGAAGAAGGTTTTCGTAGAAAATATTCAGAAAAATACCCTTTATTTCCTTTTTTTGGTTCAACTACTCCTTGACTCGAAGGTACCTCGAATCAAAACTCTGAATTTGAGAGAGAGGCTATCCGACATTTGCTAACATATCAAAAAGATAAACAGTAACTTTACCAAAAAGGATTCGATATAATATCGAATCCTTTTTGGTGATTTAGAAAAACTTTATATAATAAACTTATCTTAAATTTTTTTTATGTCTCTTCAGCTTACGGCTTTTTATACTATCGTCCGCAAAGAACTCATACGCATCGTACGTATCTGGCCACAGACGATCCTCCCACCAGTCATCACACAGACGCTCTACTTCATCATATTCTGAGGATTCATCGGATCTCGTATCGGACAAGTCGGGGGAGGGGACTATATAGCATTCCTCATTCCAGGGATCATCCTCATGGCGGTGATCACGAATGCGTACGCGAATGTGTCATCTTCGTTTTTCTGAGCAAAATTCCAAAAGTCGATCGAAGAACTCCTCGTCGCACCGGTACATCCTGCTACTATCATCGCAGGATATACGCTCGGTGGAGTCATACGTGGCTGACTCATCGCCATCATCATCTATATGGTCTCACTCTTCTTCTTCCCACGCATGTTCGAACATCCGGCTCTCGCGATTTTCATCCTCTTCCTGGTTGCTCTCTTCTTCTCACTTCTTGGACTTATCAATGCTCTCTATGCGAAGAATTTCGATCAGGTAAATATCATCCCGACATTCTTCCTTACCCCTCTCACATATCTCGGAGGCGTATTCTATCCGCTTTCTGCCCTTACAGGCATATTCGCGACGATATCTCACTGGAATCCTCTTGCTTGGATGATCGACTCATTTCGATATAGCTATATCGGTCATGGTGATCTCGCGCCACTTGGTACAGTCGCTATACTCGCTGTCCTCTGTCTCATATCCTTTAGTATCGCTATGTGGCTCTTCCAGGCGAAGAAGATCGTGGAATAATTATTCGAAGACAGATTTCCAGCCTCTAAGATACCAGCGACGACTGATGATCACTGTGACGATGAGAGCATTGACTCCCACATATGTCAGCCAATACAGACTCGTCTCGAGAGTCGGATCTGTCTGAGCAAGATAGAGGAATCAGATATTGAGTATCCCAGTGAACCATGCTACCGAGGTTTCTGTCCAAGGAAGTAGCCATGACTTCTTGATCACAGGAAGGAATGTGATGACATCGATGATACACGTGAATATTACGGTATTAAGTATATTGTTCGAGAAGTACCAATAGCGAAGCATGATGATCGCGAGAGAGAAACACAGATAATCAAACCAGTTAATACGAATCTTCGCAATACCACGTAGTCCATATCCGATACCAAAAATACAGATCGAACAGACGAGTGGTATGAGAGGAATGAGAGAATAGTATTGTCCTCATATGAGGAGGATATAGAAATTGAAGCCGACGAGTATGAGTCCGATCATATTCGAAAATGGATGGGGGATCGTCCTCCCACGCAGAGTATCTCTCCAGTAGAAAAATGAACCAGAGAGATAGATGATAGTACTGATGAGGGCAAAAATCAAGTCTTGATTCATAGATTATTCGAAGATAGATTTCCATCCCTTGAGATACCATCGACGGCATACGCCAATACTTATTATCGAAAGATTGATCACTATCAGATATACCCAAAAGGCGGTAGTATCAAAAGTAAACGTCATAAGTGAGATGATGGTAAGAGCCGCTACAAGAAACGAAGAAAAGTATATAGAAATAGTTTCAGTCCACGGTTGGAGCCATATTTTCTTTAGAGTCGGAAGAGAAGCAATCAGATCGATAATGATTGTGAGGATAATAGTATTTGTATTATTTCTTGTCCAGAGCCAGTATAGGATAAGGAGAATCGAGAGCAATAGACAAAGATAGTCAAACCAATTCTTTCGAATTTTCGAATAATAATAGATACCAAAGCCTGTATAGATAATACAAGTAAGCGTATTGAATAATCCTATGGAGAATGAATACCACTCTCTTTCTGTAGCAAGGATATACGTATTAAATCCTATAAAGATAAACCAAATCCCATACGAGATAGGATGAGGGAAACTCCTTCCGTTGAGGATATCTCGTAAATAATAAAAATTCCCAATTCATAAAATGATAATACTGACGAGCGCAAAGAGAAGTTCTTTTTCCATAGATTATTCGAAGATAGATTTCCAACCCTTCAGATAGTATCGACGAAATAATATAAATGATACGAGGATTGCATCCATGATCAGTATATATCCCCAAAATATCATCGTTTCTATGCTCGGAGTATCAAGAGAAAGTATGATGAATAGCTGACTCACTCAAGATATAAAATATGTCCATGTCGTCTCTGTCCACGGCTGGAGCCATCACTTCTTAAATAGAGGAAGCATAGCGATAAAATCAACTATTATAGTCAATATGGCAGCGTTCTGAAGGTTTCTGAAGAATATGAGATACAGAAGACAGAGAAATGAGAGTGTGAGACAGAGAAAATCAAACCAATTCATCGATAATTTCTTCAGTTTCCATATTCCTACGAGACACTCTCATGCCAGACAGATCCACATAATAGCCGGAGCAATCATAGGGATAAACTGACTATTTGCATAGAGAATATAGAGATTTATCGATAGGAGGATGAGCCATATTCACTTCGTAAATGGATGCGGGATGGTCCTTCATCAGATAATATCTCTCCAAAGTGGAGCGATTCCAATAATGAGCAAAAGAGTACTGATGAGTGAAAATATAACCTCCTTTTCCATATATTATTTTGTGAAAAATTGCTCACTCGGCATGAGTCATGCAGGAAATGCAGGAAAGTATCTGCTGCGATCAGCAGCTTCGAGAAAAGTTTTTCCTTGCTTCATGATCAAGTCACGCAAAAGTATCTCCTCAGCTGTAAAGACGATGAGCGAATTCCCTGATGCGAGACCCATATTTGTTTCGAGATCTTTTCACTTGATCGTGAATCCATCATAGAGAAACCCAGAATCATCACTGATGTTATTACGCATCACTTTCCATACGTCTACCATCGGTATGATGCCATCATTCCATACATAGCATATGAGTATGTTTGCTCATCTTATCTTCTCGGTATAGAGGGGGATTGTCTCACTCAGATATGACATGATAGATGTAGGATCTTTCCGAGAGTATGCCTGTGAGATATCACCATCATCCTTAGCGGGATATATCACCATAGGTATCCCTTGGATATTGCCTGTAAATGGGAGATATTGTTTTGCTTGAGCACTACCTCCGATTCACCAAAGCATCGCCTGTGAAATCCCCCAAAGGTTATCAAAAAAACTTCTCATCATATTTGCATAGCTCGAATCTTCGATCTCGATGTATGAAACATCAGGCTCTATACGATACATAGCAACTATATTATCGAAAATGAGAATCTCATTCTGGATATCAAAAACGTCCCTTCCTACAAATCGTATTTGCATCAATTCTTGGAGTTCCCTCGAGAATACTGTCCAATCAGAATATATTTCTGAGAAATTTGTCAACTGTCTAACTGGTACTTTATTATGGATAATACTCTGTCTGATGATCTCAGCCGTATCCTTGTCCATCAGGCCATCAAGCATAGAGAGTTCTATGATAGATATACCTGTTTTAGAGTTTGCAGAACGCCTATTTATATCAATGATATCTTGACGACTTGATGAGAAGCGTGTAGCTAACATTATAAGTATAGTTATTTACCCTTATTGTATTGCCTTCCAAGTATAAAACAAGCAAAAATAAAGTTGATACAAGCAGTCCATATCCACATGCCGAGATTCTCGAAGTTCCATACCGATATAGAAAAAATCGTAGCAATATAGCTTCATACAGATATGAAGTATGGGAGACTTCTCTCAGTATAAGGCTGTATCCAGGCTTTCTTAAAACTACTCACATATGCACTCGCGTCGATCGCGATCATCACGATGAGGACATAGCTATAGTGTGGCTCAAGTCTCCAGTATACAATCAAGCAAATCCCAGCTATCAAAAAGAAGTAATCGATCCAATTTATCGCAATATTCTTATACTGATAGAATCATACGATACAAGCAAAGAGACAACTTATCGTCAGAATGCCTGTCGCCAATATTCAGTAGAGTTCACGGTTCTCAAAGAGCTCAAAAGTACTGATAGAGAGGACTACTGTCCATATGAAAAAAGTGAATGGATGAGGTATGATCCTCCGAGCGATGACGCCTTTCCAGTAGAAAAATAGATCGATAGAGGATATGGAGAAAGCGAGAAGTGCAAAGAAAAATTCCTTTTCCATGAATTAGGTATTTAAATTCTTGATCAATACAAACTCCTCGCATACTACAAGAGAATTATCACTAAATTGATCAGGGTATTCTCTCTGAAAAAAATCTCGATGACTTCTTCTCCAAGACTCTAAATTCTTATCTCACTCTCACTCCTTTTTTATATATTCAAAATCAACATCAATGAATGGCTGAATCGTAACTTTAGTATACTGTATAAGACAAAGTTCTTTTCATGATAATTCATCATAAATAATCGCATATTCATCCACCTTTCCAAATTTTTCACTCTCCAAATAAAGACCAGTTGTAGCAGTTTTTACTCCACTAATAACTAGATTAAATAACTTATTTGCTAGTTTCTTTTCTCATCAAAAACTCCATCGATTGTTTATGATATTTTTCTCGAGATAATATCGGCGGAAAGGCTCTCCATCCATATCGGATATATCCTCTCGTATCATAGTATATCCAGCGTTCTCATAAAAACTTCTTGCACTTATAGACGAATATACATGACTTTTTACATTTCCATGGTGTATAATGATCTCATTCGCATAATCCAATAACTCCTTTCAGATTCATTTTCCTCGAGATTTTACATCGACAAAAAATGTCTTAATTTCGTTATTTTTTATACCAATTATTCATTTGATAGTAGAGTCTTCGTATACAAAATATTCTCTTTCATGGTAGGTATTACGTGGTTTAAAAGGATCTATAGTGATGAATTTCTCTATAATTGATGGTGAATAATCTTTCGAGTTGACTTCAAGAATCGTATTTCGAATAAGTATTTCTACTTCGAGAAAATCTCATACTTCTAAAGAACGGATAGACATATTTTTATTTATTCCTTACGTAGATGAGCTTATATCGACTCTTTCCGTCATTTCGCTCCACGATCTCGAAGAGCTCAGTCGAAGCGAGAAGGGGAGTGAGCTTATTGTATCAGTAGTTACGTGGGTCGAAGTTCGGCTGTTTCTTCTGTATGAGTCCTCATACATCCCCGAGGAATGCCCACCCATCTTCATCTGCGATATCAGAGACGGTATCTCGTATCAGAGAGATGACTTCGGGGGTGATAGTATCGAGCTCAGGAGTAGTATCGGGGATAAGCTCAGAGAAAGGGATGATCTTCTCTCACTTCTTCGCTTTTTTCTCTGGAGGATTTGGAATCTTCGTAGGTTGCTTCTTAAGGATTTCTATATAGATGAATTTATCACATGCGACGATGAATGGTTTGGGCGTCTTCTTCTCTCCCATACCGTAGACAGCCATCCCAGCTTCACGCAGTCGCGTCGCGAGACGAGTGAAGTCGGAGTCACTCGATACGATACAAAATCAGTCGACTCGTGCCGAATAGAGGATATCCATCGCATCGATGATCATCGCAGAGTCGGTCGCATTTTTCCCTATCGTATACCCATACTGTTGGATCGGCTGGATCGCATGTTCGAGGAGGATATCTTTCCACTTCGTGAGACCAGGACGAGTCCAGTCTCAATATATACGTTTGATCGTCGGATTGCCATACTTCGCTATTTCTTCCATCATCTCTTTCACATAGGCACTCGGGATATTATCTCCATCGATGAGGATAGCGAGCTTTTTGTCTATAGTATCCATGAGAGGAGTTTGTTAGTATGGTGATTTCCTATTTTTATTGTAGGATTTTTTGGGATGATTGCAAGAGAGTGATTGTATTTATATGATCTATTTAGAGCTAAAGTCTTAATAGTAGAAATCTAAAATGCCCTTATTCTTCTCATTTCCAGCTTGCTTTCCAGAGAATCCCACTTTTCTCATAGAGTGCGGTTTTGGGGCTAAATGCTAAAATATTTCCATCAATTAGCCACTCGAGAGTACTACTATTGTGATAGAGAAAGAGGAGCGCAGACGTCGATTTTATAAATATATTGCCATCTTTTTTGACCGTGCGTACTTCAGTAAGGGGAATATCTGGGAAGAGTATACGTTTTGAGAATTTTTCCCTTATAGGCTCATAGAATATGAGGAATCTCTCTGATCATTTTCTCCCGATGATCAGCATATCCCCATCTATCCAAGCTATATACTCGAGAGAATCGAGGGGACTTTTTATCGGAGATATTCATTTTTTTACATTTCCTGAGAGCGGTACGAGACTCCCTCAGCTATTCGTATACCAAGTAGCATCTTTTTCTATGAAAAGGTGATTCTGTATTTTTCTGCCAGTACCAAATAGTATTTTTTTCGAAAATCCATCGCCGATAAGAAGGGAATCATCCTTTTCTATATAAGTATCTCCGATCGAGACTACTCCAGTAAATGTTTTTCATTTTTCTGTGAGGATTTTTTTGCTTCTCGGACACCAGAGATTCGAGCTTTTTATGGATACATTTTTTCCGCATTCACGGATAAAGAGACTACTCCCGCTCCAAATCTTCTGCTCCCATCAGATATCTCTACTGATATAGCTTGTAATACTTGTTCATGAGAGGAAATATCATTCACCGATATGTGTCAGTACTCCTGATCCGATGAGGACTCTTCCAGAAAAGTTTTCATCGTAGAGTATCATACCACTTGCAGAGTGGGCGATCCATTCATTTTCGCGAATATTCGCAATATGAGAAATTCCAGTTCCAAATCGTGTATACCTCACATCAGGGAGGAGAGTGAGAAGGTCGATATAATATGGAGTTTCCTTGCCTATAGTAAGCTCACTCATATATGGTATATATCCAGGATGACTTATGAGCAGACTATATGTACCATAATTCGTCATACGCTTCTCGTCGTTGCTATAGCTTCCACTCGAAATGAGTATCGTGGCATTATCAGGTTTTACGGAGACGTTCACGATACCGAAAGACCGTATAAGATCACGAGGCTCAGTCATATTTTCTCCTGTGGATGTAAGACTTCGGATCGAGAGATCGATCGAGGGGTAGTATCCCTGAAAGAAAAAGTAGAGAAATCCTGCAAAGAGAAAAACGATCATCCAGAATATTCTCGATGCTCTGCGTTTGCGAGCGATTTCATGTTGGTAGGTTTCTAGCATATGGGGAAAGTACTCAATTAGCGATATAGCCGTGAAGTCCGATATTCAAATAGTTCTGCAGAATTCTACCAAAACTATCTAGAATCCAAAATCTGTAATCCAAAATCTACTTTCTCTTCATCTTCTGAGTCGTATCGAATGTATCGATCCTTTTTCCGAAGAAGAGTCGGATCTGACTCTCGATAGCAGGTATAGAAAAAAGGGTGAGCGTAAGTATTGGTACAAATATCCACTGAAGAATATTCCATATATAGTCATGCCAGCGAAAGTGCGTATATCTTCTCATGATATGGATCGAAAGTGCACTCGGAAATACTATCGTCGCAAATAAAACCGTGAATATGATCGATGTCGCTATCGGTACAGTGAATGCTGCGAGAGAGTGGTCGATACCACGAAAGAGTCCAGGTACATATCCGATGAAAAAGAGCATAAATGGTCCTCCTGCCCAAAATAGATGATTATAGATAAGATATGTGGTCTTCCGTATTCGCTCGATCATTGGGATCGTTTTTGATTTTTGGAATTCTGGGATCACATATTCGAGATCGGTACACCCCCATGACCATCTCCTGAGTTGCTTATACTGTGATCTGACAGTGCGATAGAGGGTCATCTCATCGACGAGATCCATCTCGCATATGGCTGGAGTATTGACTATACGGAATTCTCCGTCCCATCCGAAGTAGCTTCTCCAGTACTGGAGTCCATCTTCGACGATCGAAGTGAGCGACCAATAATTTGCCTTTTGAAGACAAAGAAGGGATTGCCCATAGACAGCAAAATTGCGATAAAATTCAGGATTTTGGCTCTCAAAAAGTTGCCACATGGTCGTCCCCGTTCCGATGAGTCGAGCAAAAAAAGTTCCCTCTTTCCAGTTATTCGAGTACACAGGAGTATACTGATAGATGGCACGATCTCGTTCGTCGGTCTCGAGGAATGTCGAAGTGACGATAGTAAAGAATCTTTTTTCTACTTTTGTATCAGTATCGATCGTCGATACGAAGGTATGAGTCGGATCGAGGTCTACTATTTTCTCGTAGGCTTTTATAGCGTAAGTGATATTTGATCATTTTACCTTTCATTCTCAAGGAATATCCGAAGGATGGATGATATTGACGATATGTATATCGTCCTTCCCATAAATCTCTATGATTTTCTCTGCATGGGATCTCGCATCAGGAGCCCGCGCCTCAGTCGCAAGGAGGATCGTGACATTCTCCATATAAATGTAGTCATTCGCGATGATCGAGAGGATATTCTCTTCTATGACAGTATAGGGCTCTGTATATATAGGGATGATGACGATATGTTTGAGGTTTTTTCATCATTCTTTGAGCCCTTCATCATTGGAGAAATCTTTTTTCTCCATCGCAAGTAGCTTCAGATATGAGCGAAGCACGTAGTAGTATGACTCGAATACCTTCACGCTCCAGTAAGATATATAGAGCGCGATAAAAAATAATCCTGTTTGATAGTGTATCTCCATGAGTACAAGGGGGAGCGCGAAAATCCCGATAAGTGAGAGGAGGGGAATTTTCGCTATCCAATAGGATGAAGTTATGTACTTGCGCATTGCGCGGTATTATAGATATTTATATATATTTGCAAATACTTTCATTTGCATTCTCTACACGAATCTCTATCATCCACAGTATGAATCAAGATATTTTTCTTTCACATCATTTCGATCTTTCATCTTCAGAAATTCTCCTTTTTGAAAAGTTTCTTACACTGTTCATCGAGTACAATGATCATACGAACCTTTCTGCTATTCGCGATGAAGAAGAAATCATTGAAAAGCATTTCGTCGATTCACTTTATGGAGCAAGTATCATTTCTGAAATATGATTCGATCGACCTATGAGACTCCTCGATATAGGTGCTGGGTGATGATTCCCAGGTATTCCTCTGAAGATCGTCATACCAGAGCTCAGAATCACGCTTCTTGATTCTGTCGGAAAGAAGGTGAAAGCAATGAATCACTTCATCACTGAACTTTGACTGGACGGCATCAGCGCCATCCAAGAACGAGCAGAGGTACTCGCAAAAATTCCAGAACATAGAGAGCAATATGACTTTGTCGTCTCGCGCGCGACGGCCTATATTACTGATATACTTACATGGTCAATGCCATTTCTGAAACCTGAAGGGAAGCTTATCCTTTATAAAATGCCTTCGGATGAAGAGGAACGAGATCGAAAAAAAATCATAAAAAAGCTCTGATTAATCTTAGAATGAGAATTGAAATATACCATTTGATCAAAAGATCGGATATTACTTATATTTAAGAGGAAATAAAACCCTGCCATGGCGGGAGAAATCCTGTCATCAATTATGGATACCTGATAGTTTTGGTCTTCGAGATGCCTCATGTTATTGATAAGACCCTGTCTTGTAAAAAGAAATCCTCAGGAGATGTATCTAAAGAATCCTAGTAAGATAGGTATTCCAAAAAAGGAGGAGGATCGTATATGGCTCTGGAGTTTTGAGGGCTTACTTGTTATGTTGATCCAGATAGAGAAGAGAACTATTGCGGTTCATTCCCAAGTAATTATTATGCTATTAGACTATTTTGTTCTATTTTCAGAAATGCGCCATTTTGACCTATTTTTAGAGCCCTCGAGAATTCCTCAATTAGAGTCAATATATATTTATATTACTCAAAATGAAAAATGTCAAAAATAAACTTGCATTCTCTAAAATAATGTGCTAAAATATATTTACATTAATTCTTTAATCATATACAAATATGAAACAGCAAATACATGCTTTCCACGCAAAGCACAATGTCCGTCCCTATACAGTACTCCTCCTTGGACTTCTCGCAGTCACAAATAATGCTCTTGCAGCAGCAAGCTTAGTACAGTTTTAAAATTATATAGAAACTGAAAAGATATCTTCCTATTTAGAAGATATCTTTTTTTATTTATAATTTTCATTTAATTGTAATTATCTGAATTCAGTGTTAAAGTATTTTTATTTTTTTCCATAAAGTTTAACTATCGTTGTTTATGAAACAACTGAAAAAGAGTTTCAGAAGAAGTTTAACATAAGTATACCTATTTAAGGTGTTATTATAGTTCTCACTAGATAGAATAATATTCTAATAGCCATTACTTCCCATTTAGATATATGATGAGATAGATACTTCGATGAAATAAAAATCCTCTCTAAATAGAGAGGATTTTTATTTCATTAAATCGTACAAACCCTTCTATAGTCATATTTATGCATAAAATAGAGACTATATTCAATTATTTATCATACCAATTTATGGTATAAATGTATTCTATTTATATTAATTATAAATATGCAATTTATATTTTGTGACAGAAAAAAAACAATGTGCTACCATATAAAAGTAATTCCATTTCTCATACAAATATATATGTTCCGCATAATAATCACTTTTTTCTTTAGTCAAGGCAAGAAAATAGTATCCCTTATCCTTATCCCAATACTCATATCAAGTTTTACTATACCGAGCGTTTTAGCTGATATGAGTCCAGGATTTTCCTACTTTTCAGATATACTTCGATCAGCTAATATTATAGAACGAGACTATTCTTCAGCTACTCCTATTACACGAGGCGATGCAATGAGGATAGCTATAGGTATCGGTGGTTGGCCTACTAGCTGTTCAGTAAGTCCAAGTGTCACTTGCGATATTGAGGCGATCGCACGTAGTCGCGGACTCGTCCCAAGTGGTCTCGGGAATTTAAATCTCGGTATACTTACACGAGCGAATGCTATACGTCTAGCCCTTCAGGCACGAGGTATAGAGCCATCAAGCAGTCCAACTGGATTTTCTGATGTCGACTGAAAAATTAGTAGTGTATATGCTTCTTATATAGCAAAAGCTCGTGAGATCTGATGTATACAGTGAGGGACTTTTTTCCGTCCACTTGATGCGACTACAGAGTGAGAATTCGCGAAGATGGCAGTATGCAGCGTAGAAAATGATACTAAAAATATAAGTTTTAACTCTGCCCCAGCGAATCCTATAATCATACCCGTATCTACAGATTCTATAACCAATACTCCTTCTCCTCCAAAAGGTCCTACTATAACCTACTATGGTGGTGCATGAGGATGAGGTAGCAGTACGACGATCATTAATAATATTTATTCTTCTGGAATCGTAGAAAATTTCACTTCTACTGGGATCGCGAATTTTAATATCGCGAATTTTTCTGGTATGGTCAATTTTTCTCTAATGCCTTCCTTGCCACTTTCGTATGGATCAATCTTGATTGGAAATTCAGGCGGTATAGCTATGGAACTACCTGCAGGAGGTACGGGACAGATCCTTTCTTTCCTTGGCTGACTCCCTACATGGATCAGTGCTCCATCATTTGGCTCATGAGGTGGACTCATAGATTCTGTATTTGGACGGACAGGATCTCTACTCGGACAGACGGGTGACTATATGAGCGATCAAGTAATAGAAGGGTTGAATAATCTTTATTTTACAGATCTCCGAGCCCAGAATGCTCTCTCTGGGATCCTGGTAGGAATAAATGCTTCTATCGGTTCGCTTTCCTGACAGGTAAGCATAAATACTACGAATCTTGCTACTCTCTCTGGTGATCTTGCCATCACAAATGCCAATCTCCTTGCAGTTGCGAGTATCGCACATACTCCAGTGACTCTCTCATGAGCCAATGGACTCTCCCTCTCAGGTCAAGTCCTCTCTCTTGCTTTTGCCTCTGCTTCTACTACAGGTGCTCTGTCATCTACTGATTGGAATATCTTCAATAGTAAGATTAACCTCA
>JANNCQ010000068.1:0-3999 GCA_031386685.1 Candidatus Altimarinota bacterium
TCCGTAGGAGTGCACCAGGAGGAGATGATAAAGAAATATATTGATGATCAGTGACAATAATTCCTAGAAGGAGAATAGATACTTCGTGTATACGAGAACGGGCAAGCCCCATGCCTTTAGGCTGGGGTAGCCTTTACTTATGAAAACTTTATCCGCATTTCTCCTCACAGGAGAACATACCATCTGACAAAACAAAAATCTCAATGAAGCCTCAGCAATGAGGCTCGAGCAAGTCGCGCAGTCTCTCCATAGATGAGACCGAACAAGTATAGAGTTCACCACTGGTATGTGACTTTCTGGGGACTGATTTCCTGAGAGGCTTCCCGCTATAGCTGTTCCGACGCTTCGTGTCATGGAGCGAATCGATACAATCTGAGTACATGATCATCGATACACGCTCTATCAAGCGAGAGATTTTCTTATAAGTGAGCAATGAATGACCCCTAAAGAGGCAATATGAATCTCGAATCAGATGGAAAGATACATCCGTGAGTATATAAGATTCTACTATCCTCATCTCGAAAAGAGTATCGAGTTTGAATTCGATAAAAAAATTGAGAGAGATGAGCTCGAGAAAGTGAAAGCGATCCTCAGAACATCGAACTCACCTGATATGCAGAAAATACTGACATATGCAGAGAGTAAATGAAGAGATCGAGAGAGTGCCTATACCTATGCAGCAGCGAATATCGTCTGTAATCTCTTTGCCGGGAAGGCTCATCATATTCTGATGGGCTGAGAAAAAGAGCGTCCATTTTTCCGACTCTGACAAGCATATGAAGGTATGACTCCAGAGGTTACGCAGAGTATTTTTCTCATACAGAGTACGGGATACATACCACCATATTATCCTCAAAAAGGTGATGAATCCTATTTTGATAAAGACGGAAGTCTGATCTCATGACCAGAGTTCTCAGAGAATAAGCACATAGCCTATGATCGATCTATTTATAACCCTTTACTTTTATGAAACCAAATCCAATAATCTGAATCCTCTGAGGTATGTGACCATATGCATCACTGCGAGCCTATAAGATCCTTCTTGATATGTCGAAATCATTTTCAGGCTGATGATCCAATCACGATTTTCCTCATATCTTACTCGATAATATCCCTGTGAGAGCGCTCATTGATGGCTCAGTCGATGAATCTCAGACTGTCGCTCAGGTTCAAAGTGAATATAGGAGGCTTATAGAAGCTTGAGCCAGTATCATCCTCATGGCATGCAATACGATGCACCTCTACTCAGATACAATTTTTAGAAATTGTGAGAGAAATGATACGTATTTCCTCTCTCTAGTATGAGAATCACAGAAATATATACAGAGTCTTTGATGTAAAAAAATATGAATCCTCTGATCAAAGAGAACACTTGATTCTGGACTCTATGAAGCTGGTTTTCATCTCTCAGGTATCGATACATATGTTCCAAAAAGAGAACAGAGAGAAACGATCAATCATATCATAGAATCAGTAATTGGGTGAGGGAATTTGCAGAGTGATGATATCGACTCTATGAGTATGATAATCAAGAGTTGTGCAGATGCATGATGTGAATCGATTCTTCTTGCTTGCACTGAGTTACCGATAGCATGTATTGGTATAGAGTCGAATATCCCTTTCCTCGATCCGCTAGAGATTACCCTGAGGAAGGCATGTGCTATTTATTATGAGCATCTTTCATCGAGAGAGCTTATTTCTTCCGAAAAGAGATAAGGCTCCATATAAAAATAATAAATAAGATGAATGCTCCTACTCAAAAGCCTATTCGACATGGAAAATCTCCTGTGAGGAAGAATAAATTGGTTTTACATTGTTTTTCTGTAGGATCAAAAGCGATCCAAAGAGGGACGATGCTCATAAGGAGGATGATACTTTGCATAAGGTTGTGATATCGTTCTTTAGTCACTCGGCCATGAAGGAGGATTGCGAGTCCTGTCACGGAAAATACTGAAAGTGCAATAATCGCGATATATACTGGGACTTTCAATCCTTCAGGCTTGAGGTACATGATATATCCTGTCATAAGACTCAATGAAATCATCCCAATTCAGACCAGATTTTTCTGTTTCTGATTCAGGGCGTCGATCGAGATATATTTTTGATTTGAAGATGACATAATCTCGAGTAATATAAAAAAGTAATTTTTTCTATGTTTCCATCTTTTCGAGCATTTTGGATAACGAATATCACTCTTGTTATAGGGATTATCCTACTCTATTTTTATATGTATTATTCATGCATTGCCAATACTGGCTGTTCTGGCGAATGGGGCATTTCATTCGTCTTGATTGGCCTCCCTTGGAGTATGGATCCTTTTTTTCGATCATTTGGATTTCTTGGATCAATCATCACAGCTATTATGATCAATATATTTCTTTTTAGTTTTTTCGTACAGATTCTTGGGTGGGTGTATCATTTCTTCTTCAGGCGAGATACTTCCTCACACCCCAAGTGATCAGCATAATGAGGATTATCGGTAGGAGTATCACGAGATCGATTCTGATACTGCAATCTCCACTACAATTTCGCATGATCCAGATATTATAGAATGGGAATACTCCGATCAGAAAGGCGATCATCCATCCGAGGATCTTCACAGGGAGGAGAACCAACATAAGGATGATGATCCCGATTGGGATGATGAGGATGAGAAGACTCATAGATGAAGAAAAGTAAAACCAGTATATCAGTATTATCCCCTTTTTCCAGTTACTTTTCTCTTGGGATTCTTCGAAAGTTGAAATCTCAGAGAAATCGTTATAGTAGAAGTATTATCATGAGAATCTCGATCAAAACAACTTAAACTATTTCTCTCTTTATCTGAATTATGAAAAAAATCATCACCGGTATCAAATCTACTGGCTCATCCCTCCACCTCGGGAATCTGATGGGAACGGTCCTCCCTTTTTGAGAAGTAGCAAAATGAAATAACGCGGCTATATTCGTCGCTGATCTCCATGCTATAAATAGTGTGAAAGTTGGAGATATCCTACGAACTCAGACACATGAGATTGCTCTTGAACTAATGGCGATACACGGTATCGATTCTCCTATAATATTCTTTCGCGAGTCGGATATCGTAGGTCTCCCGAAGCTGAGCATCATCCTTCAGAATATCACCCCATATTCACTTATGCTTCGAGCTCATGCATTCAAAGATGCTGAACAAAAATGAAGCGATATCAATATGGGAACATTCAATTATCCCATACTTATGGCCGCGGATGTTCTCTGATATGATTGTGATACTGTACCTGTAGGACGAGATCAACTTCAGCACCTGGAGATGATGCGAGATATCGCGAGGAATTTTAATAAAACATATAAAAAAGAGATATTTACCGAACCAGAAGGCGTCATCGTAGAAGCACTTGCGACACTCCCAGGGATCGATGGACGCAAGATGAGTAAGAGCTATGATAATTTCATCGGAGTATTCGACGATGAGAAGACGATGAAGAAGCGTGTCATGTCGATCGTGACTGATTCTCTCGGAGTAGATGATGTGAAAAATCCAGATACGTGTAATGTATTCGCATTGTATAAGGTGTTCGCTAATCCTGATAAAACTCAAATGCTTCGGGTAAAATACCTTACACCAAATGGAGGATTCGGCTATGGCCATGCGAAGACCGAGCTTCTCAACCTTCTCTCTGAGTATCTCCGTCCCTATCGAGAAGCGAGAGAGAAACTCCTCCAAAATCCAGAAATCGTGGAAGCGAAGCTTAGAGAATGAGCGAAGATTATGAATGCCCGACTCGATGCGAAGATGAAAGTGGTGAAGGAGGTAGTAGGGGTGAATTAGTTTTTGAAGGGGGGGGGGGATTTGATTTTTATAAGATATTATTGTAAAATATAAATATATAAATTAGTTGGCTCTTGCCTAGAAGAAAGTAACTCATATACTTTCTTTTTATGATCCCATATAGCAAAATCAGTACTCAGAAAATCAAGAAAATTATTAAACACTTTTGTACCGATGTTGATGCTACAAAA
>JANNCQ010000085.1:0-100880 GCA_031386685.1 Candidatus Altimarinota bacterium
ATTCACGACAGGTAGCACCTCCAGCTGATGGGCCCCCTCCCACCCCTGCCGGATAGGAAGGACCAAAAGTGTCCCCTAAAATACCAATGACTCCAGTACTTCCACTTTGCCCCGTTGACCCTCCTCCTGCACCCCCTAAATAGCCAGATCCGCCACCACCCAGCGAACCCCCCCCCCCCCCCCCCCCCCCCCAGACTACATCTTGATGCTCGGTGACGCCATTTATATATTCTCCACTTTCATCGGTTCCTTGCCAGCTGATAGCATTCACAGGGCAAGCAGCGATAGAGTCATCTACATCATGTCATTCGTAGTTCTCACACTTTTTCACACGTGAGAGTCATTGATCATCAAGCTCAAATATATCTCCAGATATAGCAGTACAAGCACTACATCCGATACATGTACTATTGACATGGGGTTTTCTCATGAGCGATTGCAAGTTTTCGAGAGCAGAGGTATTATAAGTCATAGGTATTGGGTAAGATGAACTTGCGTATTATAGAGAAATGTCTATTATTATCAAGTAATTCTTCTATATGATCCCTCTTTCACGATATACGGTTGACTATCCTTTTCGGATACTTCTCGTCATACTTCCTTTTATGACGGTTCTTTCCATTTTCACTAAGGAAAGACTTGGAATACCAGGATTCTCCTTTATTAAAGAACTTCTCCTTATATCACTTCTATGTACTATTGCATATTATCATTTCCGTGGAAAAAAGAAAATCCAGTGGACCAAATATGATATAGCGATAGGGCTTTATGTCGGACTTATGATAGTGATATCATTTTTTACGACAGGTATTACGTGAATTTTATACGGTTGAAAATATGACTTTTCTTTCCTTATAGCCTTCTTCGTTATTTATCATGGATATAGTTTCCTTGAAAAATCAGTATCGTATTACATACGATTGTTTCTCATTGGATGATGAATTATGATCTTTATCAGTATGCTTCTTAAATGGCCACTTTCCGAAGATCTTCTTCTCTATCTTGGATATTCAGGGAATCCTTCAAATTGGCAATTCGGTTCCTCTATTCCGATATTTCACTGAGTCGATGGGGCAAATGTAAGAAGATTCCAATGACTTCTTGATGGGCCAAATACTATGTGAGCCTATCTTCTTCTTTATATAGGAATACTGGTGTACTATTTTCGATCAAAAAATAATTGGCATTTTATCCTTGGCTGTGTCGTCATAGTAGGTGTAGCGTTGATATTTTACACTTACTCTCGCAGCGCGGTACTGTGAATTATAGGATGAGTATGATTATTCATACTTTTCTCACTTAGTTATATTTATAGAAAATACCGTACCCAATTTATAACCATTACGCTGCTCCTTGTCTTGATTTTCTGAGGCATTTTTATCCAGTATGCTGGGAATATGCAGGCTATCGTAGAAAGATGATGATCTACAAATGGTCATAGAGAGCGTATGCAAGTATGAGTAGAGAGATTTCTCTCACATCCATTTGGTCAGTGACTTGCCAGTGCTGGCCCAGCCTATAGGTATATACAAAATCTCGAAAATAAAGACCGAAAGGAAATCGAAGAAAGTGATCGATACTATATACCAGAAAGCTGGTATATCCAACAAATGATCGAAGGTGGTATATTTGGAATATTCACATTTCTACTCATTCTTACCCTTATCTGATTAGGTCTTTTTCGTATTCATATTGTTCTTTTGGGTATGTTTCTTAGCATTTGTATTATGAATCTGTTTCTTCATACGTTCGAGTCCTCTGTTGTTTCACTCAGCCTCTTTCTTATAACATGACTCCTTATAGCTCATTCTCGGTATGTTCATGAGTGAAAATAATACTTTCCATATCCTTTTTGCCTCACGACTTGTTTATGAGAAATGAGTCGATATTTTGATACAAGCTATTGATCAATCACTTGCTTCAGATTCTCCCGTTGAGATTATATGGCATATATGTGCCGATTGACCATATAAAAATGAAATTCTTCAAAGAGTAGAATGATTTCCTGGAAGAGTTATCTATCATGGGATCCTTGATCAATGCGATCTTGCATCTCTCTATAGAGAAGTTGACTTTCTGTTTATGCCGTCACGATTCCTTGAAACTTTTGGTCTTACAGCACTTGAATCACTCGCTTGTGGTACTTCAGTTATCGGATTTTCAAAGGGAGGACTTATCCCACTAATTCCCCCGGAGTATTCTCTTGATACAGACTCTCCAGTTGAATCGTTTTTTACTATTCTCCAGAATTCTAATACTTCAGAGCGGATATCAAAAGATCTTTCTCTTTATTCCTCTGTTTTTTGGGAGAAAAAGTTGAATCATTTTTTTCTTCATGATTCACGAATCATGCTCCTTCATGACTATGTGGAAAAAATCGGATGAGCAGAGTACTATGTTGCTTTTGTAGAATTCTCTCTTCAAAAATCAGGATATATACTCAGTCGATATGGTTATAGTGGGAAGACGACACCATGGAAAAGAAGATGGATGTTTGTATTTTCACTTTTTGCTTTTTGGAGAGGGATATCAGTATCAAAACTCCTTATGAGAGAGAAGCCAGATGCTATCTGGATGCATTCTGTACAGCGCTATATATGATTCTGGTGAGTCTATGCTGCTATGAGATATGCAAAAAATACTCAAGCTAAAGTCTATCTCTCGCACCATGATGTAGGACTTATAGCAGCATTTCCTCAGGATATCACAGAAGAATCTGATATTCCTTCAGATCCTTCACTCCAGTCTTTTATTCGTTGACTTCCACTTTTGCGAAAAATCCTCGCTGCAGCAAAATTCTTTTCTATACGTCTTATTCGTTTGAATTTCCCTAAGAATATAGAACATATCATCTTTGCTCCATTTCTTGAGGATCATATACGATCTCACTTTCCCTGAGATGTTATATCACTCTTCCCTCATTCTTTTGATGAGAAGATTTTCTATCCTAATGATTACTCAGTATCACATCCCCACACTGCCATAGCGCTCTCAGGATTATAGGCAGATATTTTTTTGGATAGGAGATCGTGATGAACGATGCGTATGTCATCGAGTACTTTTATTATATCTTCCACGGATTCTACATGTACGAGCTGTGAGCGATAATCTTTCACTCCAGGGAATCCATGAAGGTACTGAACGAGGTGTTTTCGTGCTTCCATCATACCTTTTCTTCCTTTCCATTTCCAGAGAAGCTCTCCATGTACTCACATAGTGTCGAGGATCTCTGCAAAAGTGGGTTCGTAGCTCCCTTCGAGAAAACACCAAGGATTCCCAAATGATGCCCGTCCAATCATGAATCCATCGAGATTTTTCTTCTCTATTACTCAGAGAGGATCATGATTTTTTTGATTATTAGGGTGGATTAGCTTATTCTTTCCATCGTCATAGCTCATAATATCTCCATTACATATGACAGGAATTCCGAGATACTGTTTCAGCTCGTATATACCGTCGAAATTTGCCTTTCCAGTAAATGCTTGTTTATAGGTACGGCCATGTACACTGATGAGATTTGCTCCCGCATTTTCGAGTCATTTACAAAATTCTATGAGAAGTGAGTGATCTTCCCAGCCAAGTCGTGTTTTTACGGATACAGGGATTTTCACAGCCTTGCTCATCTCTTCTACGATGCGAAATGCTGTATCTCGATTGATCATGAGGGACGATCCATGACCACTTTTTACTACTTTCTTAGCGGGACATCCCATATTAATATCGATTCCCGTAATTCCATATCATTCAATAATTTTTGCAGCTTCTGCGAATTTTTGTGGATCTTTTCCGAATATTTGGATAATGAGAGGATACTCACTTACTTCATGTTTGAGGGCTTTTTTTTGGAGGTCTTGTGAATGTACGAGTCAGTCAGCACTATAAAACTCAGAAAATACGACCGTTTGAGGGGCAATATTCTTCACGATCTGACGATAGGGACTATCACAATACCCATCCATGGGAGCCAGGGCTGATATTGGTCAGTGTGAAGCAAGGTCTTTCCAAAAGGATTTATTCATAGTATTCTTTTTCCACAAAGAAAGAGGGTAGTAATAGATTATTAGAGTATACTTTATATCCAGAAAATTAAGAAAATCCAACTTTTCTCTACACTAAAAAGCATCAAAATATACTCGTCAAGGATGTTTTTTCGCTTTTTCGCTAAAGTTATGGTATTCTTTAATCTACATATCGTAAAATAAATACAAATAATTTTTTCTTATGCCTCTTAAAAAATCTCTTCAGAAAGACGATATTCGATCTAAAATCCTACGCCAACATAATTTTGGCTTTAAATCGAGAGCTCTTATCCTTCTTGATATATCTGACACAGAAATTCTTGATTTTCTCCTTGAAGCCTCGAAATTTCTCGATATTGTCTGTATTCCTTCGACAGGAAGGACAGAAGAGAAAATCGAATATGCTTGATTTGATGCATGTATTTCTGATGGATTATCAACAAATATAGATATAGTTACTCTTGTGCAGTTAGGAGTAGTACCTATTCTCCCGATAGAAAATGCTTTCCCAAAAATATTTTCAGAATTTGATCCCATGAAATTTGAAGGGAATGCATTTCTCTATAGTTCCGTTAATAAGTATCTTATATTTGAGAAACTTATACGCTATCTCGAAAATGTTCGTTATGCTGGGGACAAAAGAACTCTTTTAAACAATCTCGGAAAAACGTTTTAAAAAATACTCCGTAGGAGTATTTTTTATACTGAGCATCTCAAAAAGTATTTATATATTTTTCTCTATGAGAAGAGATTCTATGCGATCTATGAAGAGTACTCCGTCCAGGTGATCTACCTCATGCTGGATAATACGAGCAGCGAGATCAGTAAGTTTCATCGTGAAAGACGCTCACTTATGATCTATGAATCTCACTTTGACCCAGCTCCAGCGCTCTACATCACCACTTTCTCAGGGAACAGAAAGGCACCCCTCTCTATCACTACAACGTTCAGGAGAATGCTCTATTATTTCAGGATTTATGAGAGCGATAGTCTTGAAGTTCTCATCCTCATAATCACGCATGAGAGATACCACGATGATACGCTTATTGACTCCTACTTGAGGAGCTGCAAGTCCTACTCCGCCATTATCACTATTTCGTATATGTTTGAGCATATTTTGAATAAGGTCACCATAAGATGAAAGTTCTCACTTTCATACGGGACTACTCACGGTCCTGAGTATGGTATTTGATGTACCTGTTTCGATTTTGAGTTTTGCCATGATTTTGTCGAGAAGAAAGAGAAAATACACTTGGAGAATAGTGATTTTTCTATAAAATTCAAGTATTCTGAAGTTCTATTTTTCTCCATCGCATTTCCATGTTCGCATTTCTCAAGAAACTTATTCCTCTCGATTCTCCATTTCGAATCACATTCCACTATTTTTGCTGAGTAATCGCATTTTTTCTCTCAGGAAATCCTGCCAAAGATATGATCGTCATAGGGATAACTGGAACAAAATGAAAGACGACGACTTCCAATCTTGTCGCACGAGGGCTGATGGCGAGTGGGAAGAAGGTCGCGATGTTCACGACAGTAAATATGATCATCGGAGAAAATGAGCAAGAGAATGCCCTAAAGATGACTACTCCATCTCCTTTTGCAGTATGGGATTTCATCACTCGTGCTCGTGATGCTGGATGTGAGTATCTCGTCATGGAGACCTCGAGTCATGCACTTTTCTATCATCGAGTCCACGGTCTTCGGTATGATGTCGCAGTTATGACCAATATATCTCAAGATCATCTTGATCTTCATCGTACTATGGATAACTATGTCGATACAAAGCTGCTCCTTTTTAAGAACCTTTATAAGTATGGTATTCGTAAAGAGATACGAAAAGTCGGTGTCGTAAATATCGATAATGAGTATGCTTCACGATTTCTCTCGAAGGATATCGTCGTAGATGCGATGCATACTTTCGGTTTTTCTACGAATGCAAGTTTGCGAGCAGATAATGTCATAAGTAAGGCTACTGGTATCGAATTTGATGTACGGATGCCATCAAATACTTTTCATATAAAATCGAAGCTTCAGTGAGAATTTAATGTTATGAATATCCTCGCAGCAACTTCAGTACTCATATCTCAAAAAGTGAGTATAGACGTTATAGTAGATACTATGGCGAAAGTATCATGAGTTCCTTGAAGGCTCGAAGAAGTGCCGAATATGCGACAAGCGAAGATATTCGTCGACTATGCCCATACAGAAGACTCTCTGAAAAACGTACTCGAAACTCTCAGAAAAATAGAAAAAACAAAGAGGATAATCACACTCTTCGGGGCTACTGGAGATAGAGACAAGACGAAGCGTCCCAAGATGTGACGTATTGCCGATCTTCTCTCTGACGTGATTATTCTCACTGATGACGATACCTATACTGAAGATTCTCTCGCAATCATACGAGATGTCACACTCGGTATAAAAAGAAGAGAGTGAAAAAACTTTTGGATCGTACCAGATCGTGAAGATGCTATCCGTACGGCCCTCCTGATGCTGCAGCCATGAGATATACTCCTCGCGGCTGGGAAGTGAGCAGAGAATGTGCAGGTCACTCAAAAGTGACCAATCCCTTGGAATGATCGAAAAGTACTCGAGAGAATACTTATGGAGATAGAGAGTCAAGTTATGGTGTAAGTATTTTTTCCTCTCAGTAAAGTATATTCATCTTTTCTGCGAGCAGTATATCTTTTTGGGTAATAGTATTTCACGCGTCGTGCGTTGTTAGCTTTATATAGAGACTTGTATAGACATTTCTCCAGTCTGGGTGGTGATCTAGTTCTTCGCACATGATACTTATCGTATTCATGAACCTTATCACACTCATGAAATCATGAAAGAGAAAAATTCTATTGAGCGTATTGTTTTCTATTGTCCATCCTTGAGGCAGAGGGGGGAGCATATGAAATAGTTAAGAAATGATATCACCAAGTGTATTTGCTTTCTCGAGTATTTCAAGAAGGGAGACATCGAGTATTTGAAAGAATTCGACGAAATCCTTAAGTATAAAGTATTTCGACTGCATAATATCATAACGGTAAGGTGTTCGAGCACACTGCAATATATCAAAGGGAATTCTCTCTACACATGGATCTTCAAGTGCACGAATGGTCTCACTGTGTGATGAAAGTATCCCAGCACCAAAGACCATCAGTCATCGATCTGTCTCGATGAGTCAGAATTCTATCGTGAACCAGAATATCCGAGCGAGTTGTGGTCTGAGCTTCGGCTCGAGATTGATCATGTATTCTCAGAATTTCTGAAGAAAGTCAGCATATCTCATGTTAGCAAGGAGTGGGACATGTCAGAAAAATTCATGAAAAACATCAGGTTGTTCCAAGTAATCAAACTCTTCAGGAATACGTATGAAGCTCGTGGCAGGGAATCGTCTTTGTGATAGTAGTGTATGAAAATCCATATTTGAGATGATAGCAGGTACCGCTTCGATCTTCCATCAGGTAAGATCAGAGAGACGCATATTGACCCCAGATAGTGAAGGTATATTCGTTGCCGAGAATCCTATCGAGGATAGTCCATCCATGAATTCTGGGCAGGCTCGATCGATGATCGTAGTTTTTTGGCGACCCAGAAGTCTCGACCATGTTCCATGCTCTTCATCACTCCAGTGGATATTACCAGTGCTATCGGGGAATTTTGAGATATAGGTATGTCACATAAAAATATACGATAAAAAATAAAAAAACTCCCTCTGAAGAAGGAGTTCATCATTTCTTATCTTGTTAGATAAAACACGAAAAACCCATCCTTCAGAGAAGGAGTAGGTAATAGTATGATAAAAATATTTTTTCGAACATAGAGTATGAATTATATATTATTTTAGATTTCTTGATCGTCTTTCTTTTACGGCTTCGGACATTTCTCTAAGAATTTCCATTGTTTGTTCCCATCAAATGCATTCATCAGTAATACTTTTTCGTCCGCTGAGCTTACCTGGATCATCTTTTCCTACTGAAAATTTTTGTCATCCTTCTTCAAGGTGGCCCTCTATCATTATTCAAGAAATTGCATTATTTCATTTTCAGATCTGTTGTGCAATACTATGTCCAACCGATAATTGTTTCTCTGCTACTTTTTCGCTATTTCAATGACTTAAGTCAACCATAATTCTATTTCAGCTAATCTTTGCATCAATAAGGCTTTGAATTGCTATTGCAATGCTTTCTTGATCAAAATTAGGCTTCTTTCCGCCACGTAATATGAGATGACAATCGAGATTTCATTTTGTCTGTACAACTGCTACTTGGCCATTCTTATGGATAGATAAGAAATGATGAGCTTGTGCTGCTGCTACTATAGCATCTGTAGCGATTTTCAGATTCCCATCTGTTCCATTTTTAAATCAGAGTGGTGCTGAAATTCCAGATGCAAGTTCTCTATGTACTTGGCTTTCTGTTGTTCTTGCTCAAATAGCTCACCATGATATAAGATCTCCAATATATTGAGGACTGATCATATCAAGAAATTCTGTAGCAGCAGGAATACCAGTTCTGTTAATCTCTATGAGAAGTTGTCGTGCTATACGTAGCCCTTCTTCTATTCGAAATGTTCAATCGAGATAAGGGTCATTTATCAGTCATTTCCATCCCACCGTAGTTCGAGGCTTTTCAAAATAGACTCTCATAATAATCTCAAGTGTATCATTGTACTTTTTCCTTTCCTCAGCAAGAAGTCTCGCGTATTCAATTGCTGTCCCAGGATTGTGTATCGAACAAGGTCATACTATAGTTACTAATCGATCATCATTACCATGAATAATATCGCTTGTGGATCTCCGAGACTTTCGTATCATTGATTCAACTGGGGATCCTGTAATGGGAAAGAATCAAATTAAATCTTGGGGGGGAGGTAATGGTTTAACGCTTTGAATTCTTTCATCATCAGTAATTCATTTGCTATTAGAAAGAACAGTTCCCATAAAGATATTATTAAAAAAAATAAAAACTCCTCCAGTTTTCGCTGAAGGAGAGGTGTATGATTTCTTGGAATAGTTCTAAAACTCCATAAATCTCCCCTTCAGTAAATTCTGAAAGTAGAAATAAAAATAGAAGAATGTAGAGCTATGAATTTTTTGCATATTCGAAGATATAAGTTGATATTATATTTTCTCGAAGTTTTGTCAAAAGTTTTTATACTTTTTCTTTAATTATTCTTTTTGAAATGGGTTTTTTCGGGAGAGATTTTTCAGCGGAAGATATTTTTCGAGCCCTTGTTTTGATGGGATCTTTCCAAATCTTCTTATCTTGATATTCCGTATATATGACTTTCATGACTCATGCTATCGGTACCGCCAATATAATTCCGAGTATCCCACCGAGGCTCGCTCATGCTATCATGATGATAAATACAAAAAGAGGTGATATATCGAGAGCTTTGCTCATAACATATGGAACGAGAAAGTCATTCTCAATACGCTGAATTATGAGATACAGGAGAGTTATCGCGAGAGCAATCTCCCATGATATACCGAGACCGATGATTGCTGCAGGTATGAGGGCTATAAGAGGTCATATATACGGTATGAATTCCATAATACCGCCTATAAGTGCGAGTGAGAATTTATTTTCGATCTGAAATGGTTCTATCTGAAGGAGATTTTGTATGAATTGGGTATTGAGCGTGAACTCTAAAAGAGAGAGTCAGAGATACGTAACGACAAATATACTGATAGAAAGGATGAGCGTAGCTTTTATCCAAGAATTACAGACGTTTTGCACTGATCGGTAGTGACTTTTTAGATATACATCAGCGTGAGCTGGTGCTAGGCTGAGAAGGAAACTCCCGATCTTGCGTCTTTCGAGAACCATCAGAAATGTCATGATTGCAATAATTGCCCAATTGGCTACTACTCCACCTACTGCGCTCACTATCGAGATACTACCAGTCGTGAGAGATCATATCTGTGTGGTAACTACAGATTGTATATTTCCAGCATTTTGCTTGATGATGTCGAGAGTATGCTCTATATTTGCTTCTCAGAAGATGAGACGAATAGATTTTTCTATATAAGGATGGAAGTGAAATCCGGATAATCCTTCACGAAGATAGACAGATTGTGCAGTGTTCACCCAGCTTGTGATAATATTGACAGTATTCGTCACATAGTCGATGACGATCGGGATCAACGTCCCAATGACAATACTTCAAAGAAAGAATATGATAATATATACTCATAAAAGACTCATCCACGCTGGGATACCATATTTCTCACCTTTTTCTGCAAGAGGAGTTATAAGAATAGTGATAAACCCTGCAATAATAACAATCAGAAGCAGGGATGAGAGCGTATAAACTATATAAAGAATTCCAACAATGACCAACAGAACTCCTATTTTTTTCAGCCAAAGAGTGATTTCACTATTCATAGTAGGAATGATTATATAATTCTATTATAAGAATATTCTCCATTTTTCAATGGAGAATATTAATTGAGTTCTTCTATTTTTTTATCGAGGAGATCAATCATGTGACTAAGGAACTCTTTGAGAATCAGTTTTTTTGTTTCACTCATTTTCAGTCTTCCTGTTTTCTCGAGGCGAGTTTCCAGAGACATACGTATTTTTTTATACGCTTCTTGGCGATCATTTTTGTCAGGTATAGATTTCGCAAGCTTGATACTTAAATCTTTAATGATCCTTGATCACTGAGCTTTATAAGATTCGATAATATATGTATTAATATCTTGTTTGAGTTTTTGTTCTTCTTGCACCTCCTCTGCTGTTTTTACGAATTCAGTATCGATAGAGCCACTTTTGGAATCTCATTTTTCATCATTTGTATTTTTCGTATTCTTTATCGTTTCATCAGACTCAATTGGCGTTTGGGTAAGATTGGATCAGCTTTCATCGAGTTGCTTTCCACTTCATGATATAGCGTATGATGAATGAACTATGAAAAAAAATCCCAAAAGACTCAGGACGATCTTTCCCAAAAATATGTAAGTGTTTGAATGCATTTCACTAGAAGGATATGAATAATAAATTGTATTGCAAGTTCACTATGTAGAGATTCGGTGAAGAGCTATGAAAATATATTATACATCATTTCTTATTATTGTTGCTATAGCATTATCTAGTCGACAAAGCGATATATATTCCTTATCAGAATATTTCAAAAAAATGAGTGAATTATTTTTTTCGAGATTTCTTGAAGTAAGGTTCAGATTTTTTCCAAGGCGTATCTGCTCGTATTCTCTTATATCTATTTCAAAAGTAGGAATAGTATGAAATAGGCCATTATAACTTATAGGTATAAGATTTTCTAAAGATGTAGCTTCTGATACATCGAGAATACCATATTCTGTATATATTTTCGTACGTCGTAGGGCTGAAATGTATCATCCATTTATTCAGAAAAAGTTCCCTAATAGAGGAGCAAATGATCGCACGTACCCACCAGAAGAAAGAATAATTCTTAGAGTTATAAATAATTTTTCTAATTCAATAATTTCTACCTCATATACTTGTATATGCCTTTCTGGCAGGATAAAATCTTCTCATTTTCTTGCAAGATCATATGCACGTTCTCATTCTATATGAAGAGCACTGTATTTAGGAGGTATTTGCTTTTTCTGACACATTATAAAATCTCTAAGATCTTGTTCTGTTTTTTGTCTTATCCCATCAGTATTTATAGGAGATATGAGTGTTCCAGAATCTAGAGATTCACTTTTTCCATCAAGGCGTACCGTAAAAATATATTCTTTCTTTGCTTTTTCAACAAGTGGTAGGAGCTTAGTGCTTTTTTCTGTAGCAATAAGGAGGCATCCAGTTGCTAAAGGGTCAAGCGTGCCAGAATGTCCCATCTTTTTTATACCAAGAGTCTTTCGGAGTAAACGAATGACATCAAAACTGGATATACCAAGCGGTTTATCTATGAGGAAAAACATATGAAAGAGCTATTATTCTCAAAGTTCTGGATACTTCGCAGATCGAGGATGGTCGAGAAAACGCGGAGGATATGTCCATGACCATTTCTTACCATCAAGTACTCAGCCAGCGCTAAATATATTATAATAACCGAGGTTTATAAGAACTCTTCCTATAATATCTTTTCTCTTGATGAAATGTGCTGTTATATTTTCGCCAATACATGTTCTAAAACATGATCTTGAATCTGCCGAGTTATTCCTATTATCTCCCATGACCCAATAGTAACCTTCTGGAATGAGAAATTGGTTTGTTTTTACATTTTCAGGCAGTCGAGTTTGTCCTATATTTACACTGGATAGATATGATTCGTTGATCTTTATGAATTTATCAGATCACGCTTTTTTAATCGATATTTCCCCATCTTCAAAGAGTAGGGTATCTCCAGGAAGCCCGAGGATACGTTTAATATAGTATTCCTTTTGTCTATCTACATGTGGAGTTATGACTACGACATCTCCTCGTATCGGATCACCTATATGGAGAGGAATATTTTTGAGGAGAGTAGATGAGATAGTATTCCAACTAGTCGAAGTTGGCGATACCTCAGAAAAACTTACCGGAAGATTCAGGTAGGAAAATTTATCAACGATGATATATTCCTTATCATGATAACTCATTTCCATAGAGCTACCGTTGATCCGAAAAGGAGTCACGATAAAAGTTCGAACAATGATAACAATAATAAATATTATCACAATATCGCGCATAAATCCTATAAATTCACGAAGAGTATTATTGGTTTCTGATATCTCTTCAGTTTTGAAAGATTCACTTGGAGATTGCATAAAAGGGGAATTATTAATAAAAAATGGGAATATCTGATTTTCTTCTATTTTCAGTGACAACTTTTATACTTCTTCCCGCTACCACACGGACAAGAGTCATTACGCCCGATTCCTGCATAGAGATTCTTTGAAGCTTCATTTGTCTGAACGATGCGGACTCTGGGTTCCATGAGGAGAGAATCCTCGGAATAATTTGTATGATTCATATGGCTAGCTGCAATGACCGCACCAGTATCGAATCAGGCATTTGCATTTTCTGCATATTTCGAAAGAAGGGTCTCCTCGAGATCCACTTCATCTATAGATTCACGTGGTTTTGCAGTGAGAAGTCATTTTATGACTCTGAGTCCAACGGTATTAATGAGTATGACGAATTTATCATAAGCACGCTCTTTATAGATAATCAGAGGATTCTTCTGGGCATATCCCTCGAAGGCAACTTCTTCACGCAGGTGAGCCATACTATCAATATGATTCATCCAGAGCTCATCTATGGCTGCAAGTGTAAGTCGTCTTTCAAACTCTGCAAACTCTTCTTCTGTTCCAGTATCTCTGAGAATCTCAATTTTTCCTGATAAAAGCGATACAACACGTACTTTCGCCGCAATATAGTCACTGACATTTGAGAGATTATCGAGTGAAATAACTGTAGATTCTGCAAATTCGTTGATTGACTCGATGATCCGAGTTTTTTCATCTGAATCAAAAAAAGCTTCATCTCATATACTCAGATCCACTATGCGCTCAACTTCTCACTTGAGCATCTCGAGGACTTCCATATGAATATCTGCTCCAGAGAGTATTTTTGCTCGTCGTGAGTATATAGCAAGACGATGATGATTGAGGACATCATCATACTCTAGAATATGTTTTCGTATATCGAAGTTTCGACCTTCTACTTGTTTTTGGATAGTAGTTATATTTTTCATGAGCATCTTACTCTCCACAAGAGGATCTCATTCTGGATGTGACTCAAAACTCGCTAGTATGCTAAAAAGTTTATTTCCTCAAAATATGCGCATGATATCATCTTGAGGAGAGAGCATAAACTGAGAAAGTCCAGGATCTCATTGGCGACCAGAGCGACCACGCAGCTGATTGTCTATTCGTCGTGTTTCATGCTTTTCTGTTCAGAGAA
The DNA here is from genome assembly GCA_031386685.1 of Candidatus Altimarinota bacterium. Taxonomy (GTDB): domain Bacteria; phylum Patescibacteriota; class Gracilibacteria; order BD1-5; family UBA2023; genus JAGOMW01. The sequence continues at coordinate 13,892 of JANNCQ010000085.1, forward strand.
CGTAGAGTCCTCCAAGAGGATACTCTTGGATTCATGCAGTACCTTGGAGTTTTACGGTTCATGTGAGAGTCCGTACACGCTCATCAATCTTGATATCTGTACCACGTCCAGCCATATTTGTAGCTATAGTGACTGCTCAGTATTGTCAGGCTGATGCTATTATCTCTGCCTCTCGGGAGTCTTGTTTTGCATTGAGTACCTGGTGAGGGACTCACTCTTTTTCGAGAAGTGCAGAGAGATATTCACTTTTTGCGACTGATACGGTACCTACTAGGATAGGCTGACCTTTCTCATGAAGTGCTGCTATGAGACGTACGAGATAGGCGAATTTTCATTTCTCACTTCGAAAAAGGACATCCCCACGATCGATACGTTTGAGGGGTTTATTCGTGGGTATACTTATCACCTCGAGGTGATATATTTTATAGAACTCTTCTTCTTCAGTTTTTGCTGTACCGGTCATGCCGGCAAGTTTCGGGTACAGACGGAAGTAATTCTGGAATGTGATAGAGGCGAGTGTACGAGATTCTTGCTGGATAGTTACTGATTCCTTTGCCTCTATCGCTTGATGGAGTCAGTCAGAATATCTTCGGCCAGGGAGTACTCGTCCTGTATGTTCATCAATAATGAGAATTTCATCATTTCTGACAAGATAATCTATATCTCTTTTGTATACTGCTGAAGCTTTGAGGGAGTTTTCCACATGATGAAGATCATTGAAGTGTTGACTCACATAGATATTATCGACGCCGAGATAGGATTCGAGTTTTTTGATACCTTCCTCTGTGAGGGTAGCAGCTCTCTGTTTCTCATCAATTTTATAGTCAGTATTCTCCTCGAGAGATCGTGCGAATGCGGCAAATCGCACATATTTCGTCGTCGGTTCGCTATCTGGCGCTGATATGATAAGTGGAGTCCGTGCTTCATCTATGAGGATAGAGTCGACTTCATCGACGATAGCGAGCCATTTCTTTCCCATAGTCTGTCGCTCACTGCGTATAGCCATATTATCTCTCAGGTAGTCAAATCCAAGTTCGTTATTCGTCGCATAGACGATATCGCAGGCATAGGCATTTTTTTTCTGTTCAAAATCCTGTCCATGAGTGATCACTCCTGTACTTAGGCCGAGAGCAGTATAGATGATACCCATCTCAGCGGCATCTCGACGAGCAAGATAGTCATTTACGGTCACGATATGGACACTTGCGGGTACAAGAGAATTCAGGTAAGCTGCTATCGTCGCGACGAGAGTTTTTCATTCTCATGTCCGCATTTCTGCAATATTTCCTTCATGCAGTGTCATAGCTCCAATGATCTGTACATCGTAGGGTATCATAGTCCACTCCACCATATTCCCACCTCCTATATCGAAGCTCTGTCCATATATGAGTTCACATGCACGACGATGAAGAGCAAAAGCCTCATATTTTATCGATTCGAGAATTTCCTTTGCCTTCTTCCGATCATCCACATCATCCATATTCAGTCACTCAAAAAGAGACTGGAATTGATGAGTTTTTGCTTGTACTTGATCTATTGTAGAAATTTCATCACGAAAGTGAGATTCGATGGATTTTACTTTTTCGAGATCTTTTTGGTATGATTTGAGCTTTTTGGTGCTTGGGTCTCAGAATATAAGGGAAATAAGATTCATGGGAGAGTAGGGGGAGAATTATAGAATATAGAGCAGAGAATGAAGCGTATGTGAGAATACCCAGTGCGTGAAAATCCGCAGAATTATACAAAAAAATCTTGTTTATTCAAATCAGTGAGGTGAAAAAGAAGTGAATAGTATTGACGAATAATTAATAATCCCTCTAACTCTAGAGGGATTATTAATTATTCGAAGAACTCATCTACGATTTTACGGTATGCGAGACGATTTTTGATATCTTCGTAGTAGGTATCACCTGGGACGAGCTTCGCTCGGAGACGCTCAACGACCTCAGCACTTCCATACGTAGAAATTATTTTTTCTACTTCCGTTTTTATTTCTTCATCTGTGGGTTCAGTGCCTTTTGTTTCTCGTATTTTTCGGAGAAGCAGCTCTGCCTTCAGTCTTCGCTCTGCTTCAGGTCTTACTACTTCATCTTTGTACATTTCTACAGATTTCTTCACATGATCGAGATATTGTTTCATATCATACCCTTGTTGTTCGAGATTGCTCGCATGTTCACGGTAGACTTGCTCGACTTCATTTGCGATAAGTTCTGGTCCAACTTCGAACACTGCTACCTCCATCATCTGCTTCATAAGCATATCTTCATCTTTGGCACGAGCTTCAGACTCTTTTTTATTCTTTAATTCTTCTTCTAGAATTATTTTCAGTCCTGCTAGATCAGTACGCTTTCCACGAAGTTTCTCGATGAAGTCTTCATCGAATAATGGAGTATGAGGCTTCTCAATTTTCTCTATATTTGCGATAAAGTGCACTTTTCGTCCCTTAAAGTCGTCTGAGTGGTAATCCTTCGGGAATGTGATATCAAATGCTACTTCTTCTCCCATTTTAGCTCCAATAAGTTTTTCTTCAAAACCTGGGATAAATGAATTCGATCCGATCACGAGAGGGTAGTTTGGCACACGAGTTTCTGATATTGCTTCACCACCCTTCTTATCGTATCCTTGTGCAGAGATAGTAGCACGGTCTCCAGACTCAATACTGAGATTCGAAGTATCTGCTCCATCATCGCTATGATGTCCTGCTTCATGGAAGTGGGTGAATCTTTTTTTGATCTCTGCGAGTTCTAATTCTACTTCTTCTTTTGTGACGGATATCAGAGTCTTTTTTATTCGGATTGTATCCATCTTCTTTTCATCGATCACTATCTCAGGGAATACCTCGACTTCGAGCGTGAGCTCGATCGGATCAGTACTTTTGACTTCGGTGATCTGACCAGGAGATACGGGGAGGATATTTTCTTTTTTGAGAATTTTTGGATAGATCTTCCCGATGATAGCATCGAGAGCCTGTTGCTCGATCATAGCCTCTCCATATTCACGGATGATGACATGATCAGGGATGTTCGATCCTTGTTTGAATCACTTCACTTTTCCTTTGCTTCGGATTGCTTCGAGGACATGTTTCTTCGCTTTTTCGAGTTCTACTACTGATTCTTTGATTTGGATAGAGAGGGTGTAGCTATTTTTACGAGTGACGGTACTTTGCATGAAATGATAAATTAGAATTTAGATATTTTTGTTTGATAGGGCATAAAAACTCCCGAATAAAACGGGAGAATTATATAAATAAATCGTAAGAAAGCAAATCTGTTAACTCACTTAAGACGAAACATCCCTCAGGTATTCCCAATCTATAAAATCTCGTATAAATACATCCCATAACTCTCCAAGTTCTATTTGTAGTATATCTTTAAAATAAGGAGAATCTTTCTGTAAATCGGCTTTATCAAGAAAATCAGGTCAAAATGCTCAATTAAGCTTTATCGGTCGCGCTGATGTAGCAAACTCAAGAAAATGAATATAAAGTTGTACCGCCTCTCTTTTTTTATTTCTTTCTAGAAACTTTTCAGAAGCAATATCAATAATACTATTTACTTGAAGTCCGTCCTCAACAAGTCATTTATACTCTTTTATATCTAGGTTGTCAGGAACATAATGAGATATATCCACTCCATTTCAGACCCAATTTCGTCCATCAATTACTCAATACCTATATGCACAATAAAATGCCAATAAAATAAGAAAAGACTGTTTATCTTGATCGAGTGCATCAAATGAAATTGTTCCACTATCATCTTCAAGATAATCTGAGAATGTAAAAACAGATTTTCATATAAGCGATGCAAATGCATACAGGTTTCAACTTTCAACGATTCTACTATGGAGTTCTTTTTCAAGTAAGTAGAGCTGATCTTGTTCCTCTCTATAATCAAGGTCACTACGGGCTTCATCAAAACTTGCACTTACTCCCTTTCTTGCTTTTTCGCATAGATCGTCAATAAATTTTTTCATATCCCCGTCAGCATTCCTACTAATAGCTTCAAGAGTAGGTGAGAGTTCCGTTACAGACATAAATTACAAATAAGTATTAATATATTAATTTTATATAATTTTTAAAAAAGTCAAATTTTTTTTAACCTTGCTCTTATTTAATTTTCGCTACAATTCTTTTATGCAACTCTCAGAACTCCTCTCATCTACTCGGGATTTCCTCTCTCGTTCCCATAATCTGAAAAAATCAGATATTCTCCCACTTCGCGAAGTCGTCCGTGAGCACAATCATCTCTACTATCAATCTGAAGCTCCAATTATTTCTGACACCGAGTATGATCAGCTGTTTCATGCACTTGCTCGTCTGGAAGTCGATCATGATATGCTCGATGAGAGTTCGCCGACTGCGAAGCTCGCAATTATGGCAAGTGAACAATTTCGAAAAGTGAAACACATCTATTCCATGATATCACTCGATAATACGTATAGTATCGAAGAAGTGAGGGATTTCGAACAACGTATGAGAAATGTCCTCAAGGGTAAATCTCCAAAGGATTTTCTCTACTATATCCAACCAAAATATGACTGACTTGGTCTTGCAGTGATCTATGAATATGGAAGACTCGTGCAAGCAGTCACTCGGGGAAGTGGAGTAGAGGGAGAAGATGTCACATTGGGTGTGTTCGAAATCGTGAATATCCCGAAAGAAATAGCGCTTCTCGAATCAATTCCACGCATGGAGATTCGAGGAGAAGTGATGATGAGTCGGAGCGAATTCGATCGAGTCAATCGAGAACGACTCGAGCTCTCTGAGAAGCTTTTTGCGAACCCGAGAAATGCTGCATCTGGATCACTTCGCCAACTCGACGCACTCATCACTCGTTCTCGGAAACTCCAATTTTTTGCTTATTCTATACCACAGATTGAACAAGATAGAGATGATCGAAATAGAATGATGAGATATGATGGTCTTATGGACCTACTTTCTTCTTGGGGTTTTGAGCGGCAAGATTTCCCCTTTACTGTCGTCTCATGACTGGATTCCCTTATTTCGATTATCGAAATTGAGACTGAGAAGAGAAAGGAGCATTTTGATTTTGATATCGATGGTATGGTCCTCAAGCTCGATGATATGACTCTCTGGGATGATCTTGGACGTACAGAGCATCATCCTCGCTATGCGATAGCCTATAAGTTCCCGGCTAAGCAAGTGCGTACACGAGTCCTTTCTATAGAACACTCTGTGTGACGGACTGGTACAGTCACACCGGTTGCAAATCTCGAAGCCGTCGATGTCGGAGGAGTAGTCGTCCGGCGGGCGACACTTCATAACTATGATGAACTTATGAAGAAGTGAGTCAGAGTAGGGGACTATGTCTTTATCATGCGTGCAGGAGAGGTGATACCAGAGATCGTCTCTGTCTTGACTGAGCTTCGTGACGGATCAGAGAAAATAGTGAATCCTCCAGAGAATTGCCCGATTTGTCAGACTCAACTTGAACAAGATGATGGAAAAGTCGCAATATTTTGTCCAAATAAGCACTGCCCTGCAAAAATCCAAGGTCAACTTGAAATGTTCGTCGGAAAACAAGGATTTAATATCGATGGATGCTGAGTCAAGCAGATCGAGCTTCTTCTTGAACTTGGTTGGATCACGGATTTTGTCTCGGTATTTCATCTGAGAAATTATCGGGAGCAATTCTTTACTCTAGAATGATACAAAGAAAAATCAGTGAATAATCTTCTCGAGGCAATCGAGAAGGCTCGATATACCACCCTCGACCGAGTATTTGTCGCGCTGGGTATCCCGAATGTCGGCAAAAAGACGGGGAGACTGCTTGCAGAGATCACCTATAAACTCTCAGAAGATAAAAATCTTCCAATTTTTGAAATAATTCAAGGTATTAGCGAAGAAGATCTCCTCGAAGTGAAAGATATCGGTCCAGAGACAGCTGGGGCGTTCGTCGAATATGTAGAGGAAAATAGTCTCCTTATAGAAAGACTTCTCTATGAGCTTGATCTTCAAGTCCCCCAATTATCTTCACCTTCTACAATGAAATGAATCCTTTCTGGAAAAAGTTTCTGTGTGACAGGCTCATTCGATGGTATATCTCGTGATGAGATCCACGAATTGATCGAAAAAAATGGTGGGGAAGTGCGCAGTGCCGTCACAGGGAAGCTCGACTATCTCATCGTTGGGACTGAAGCATGATCGAAAAAAACCAAGGCGGAGAGCCTTGGAGTGAAGTGTATCGGGATAGAGGAATTGAAGATTATGATGTAATTTGCATTAAAATAGAGTAGATATATCTATCAGAGGGATATTTTTAATCAAGTAAGTTTTAGTATGGTAGCTTTCTGTATAATATCTTTAGATTCCCTTAGAGCTTTTTCCTTATCTTGATCTTTCTGGTATGTATTCTCTATAAGAGAGAGCGCTTTTTGACTATTTTCATCGATAAGTTTTGAAATAAGGTCAAAGTTATCAATACTAATAAGGACATTTTTTGCGTTTTCCCTAAATGAATCTGCGAGTTTCTGATTCAATGCAGGATTGGTTTCAATAATCTCAAGAACTCTCGCTAAAATTTGTTCTTGTTGTTTGCTTAGGGTTTCTTTTTTTGAGGTGGGTGTGAAGTAATTTTCGAGAGTTTCTGACATATATATTTTTAAAAATAATACTACCCAAATAGGATAGCATTATTGTTGGTTTTTCGCAAGGAATTTCACTTGACGAAGGTATATAGTATATTTCTTCTAAGAAATAACTAGTGACATCCACTTCCGCAGTCACCACACCCACCTGTTCCACACGATCCACCTTCATTATCATGATCATCATCACCGAGGATAGATAAGAACATTGATTTGATCTCCTCATATTCAGGAACTTCGCCTTGGAATATCATATCTTTGAATTCTATAGATTCTTCTTCTATACAGAGAGCAGGAGACTCAGTAATTCCAAGTTCCATCTTATAGGCAGGGTCATTCGATATTTTTACCGTCACGGCATCGGAGAGAGCGAGCTCACCGAGAGCTTTATTGACGAGAACTTCGAGATCTGTAAGGCTCGTGCCCTCACCGACGAGTTGGATGATCATAATAGTATTTTTAAAAATAATTTTCCTTGATTGTAGTCTGCTTCTTATAAAAAGCAAGAAAAATCCGCCAGAAGGCGGATTTCGGTATTACGCAGCTTCTTCATCTTTCTTCTTCTCTGTAGCGACACCGACGTCTGCTACTGATACAGTATCAGTTTCTTCTTTTTGCTCTCTGACGGCGTGTACTCATACGATCGCTACTTCTGCATGAGAAATGACTTGGTATTTTTTTGTATCGACTATAAGATCGCTCACGTGGAGAGTCTTACCAATATGATCAATGGAAGAAATATCGAGACTAAATGAGTCAATGACATCACCAGGAAGGCACTTTACATCAAGTGCATGAAGAGACTGATGTGCTTGGCCACCTGCTACTACAGCAGGAGAAATACCAGTAAGTACTATAGGAATCTGTACATGGATAGTGGCCTTCATATCAACTGTAAGAAAATCCATATGGAGAGGAAGTCCAGTGACAGGATGTTTTTGAAGTTCATGAATCAATACTGGGTAAGAATCTTTCCCTACCTTGAGTGTAAATACATGATTCTTGCCGACTTCGCGGAATGTACGAGTAAAATCAGAGGGGCTAATCTTGACGCTGGTCGAAGGGACATCCTTGCCGTATAGGACTGCTGGGATCGATCCGCTTTCGCGAGTATCACGAGCTGTCTCCGTACGGATCTTTGCTTCGAGAGAATGCATAGAAATAAAGAGAAAAAGTAAAAATCGAAAGTGAAAAACTTCTCTGCGAAGTTCTTATTTTCGCCAAGAGTATAATATAAACATAAAAAAATGCAAATGAAATATTTGCATTTTAACTCTTGTACTTCCCTTATTTTAGTTCGAAAGTGTTCCTGCAAGATTCATGATCGGCTGGAATATACCTACCGCAATAAATCAAATCACGACAGCCATCACCGCAAGGATGAGTGGCTCAATCGCTTTTTGGACACTTTCGATAGCAATATCTACCTCTTCATCATAGAAGTCAGCAATCTTAATAATTGTCTCACCGACCTGAGCTGTTTCTTCTCAGACACGCAACATAGATACAAGTAGATCAGGGAAGAGGGCATCATCTTCGAGAGATTCCGCCATTTTCATACCATTTTTCACATCGTTTCGGAGAAGGAGGAGTCTCTGATGGTATACTTCATTGCCTACAGCGCTCGATACGATACGTATAGCTTCGATCACAGAGACTCCACTTCCTATAAGGTTCGAGAATATTCGAGCAAAACGCGAAAGTATAACTTTACGAAGGAGGGGCCCGAATACAGGAATTCTCAACACCATTCCGGCCCAAATATATTTTCCAGATTTCGTCTTTTTCCATATGTTGAAGACGACATAAGAAACTGCCATTCAACCAATCATATAATACCATTTTTCTTGAAAGAATTCACTCGTATTAACGATCATTCTCGTAGCATCAGGAAGTTTGGATTTTTCTCAGAAAAATCCTGTGAGTACGGGTATTACTTTTACCATGAGGACTGTCACACATATAAACATACCAGCGACGAGCAGTACGGGGTAGGTCATGGCACCTTTAATTTTACGGGTTATTGAGTCTACTTTTTCTGTTTGTTCAGCTATTTGTAAGAGTGCTTGATTCAGCTTACCAGTACGTTCACCCGCTTCTATGATCGATATTTCTGCATCTCAAAAACATCCATAGTAGTCTGCGAGTGCCTCATGCATGGTACGACCTCACTGAACACGATCAATCATAAACGTATAGAATTTTTTCATTCCAGGATCTTTTTCTTGTTTCTTGAGAGCATTGAGACTTTTTAGTACTGTAAGACTCGCATTTACCATAGTCGCCATAATTCGAAAAAATATTACTTTTTGTCGAAGATTTATAGAGCCTCATTTAAAGAGAAGATTTTTTGCGTAGGAAAAGTAGGATTCTTGTTTTGCTACTTCTTGACCTTCTTGTACATCGAGGATGACGATATCTGATGCTGTAGCCATAGTATGGATGATTAGTTACTAATTGAAGCGAGTATTTTTTATGAGTTCTCCTTAGCAGCAGCATATACTTCTTCGAGTGAAGTGCGACCATTAAGTGCCTTTATGATACCATCCTGTTCAAGAGATATCATGCCATCTGTGATTGCTGCCTCATTAATGATGGTGGCACTGGCTCAATCAATGATGAGTTTTTTTACACTCGTGGTAATTTCGAGAATTTCATAAATACCGACTCGACCTTTATATCCTATGTTATCGCATTCTGTACAACCGACAGATTCGTAGAAGATAGGATTTCAGAGTATCTCAGTTGGTATGCGAGAGAGAAGCTCTTCTTTAGCAGTTCGTTTTAGTGCTTTTTCTACACGTCACTTAAGGTGAGGATCAAGACTATTCATTGGTATAGCTTTCTTGCAGTGTTGGCACAGCTTACGTATAAGACGCTGTGCGATGATGGCATTAATCGAAGCAGGCAAGAGAAATGCTGGGATTCCCATATTGAGTATTCGAGTGAGTGTTTCAGCAGCAGAATTCGTATGGATGGTTGATACCACGAGGTGACCCGTAAGAGCAGCTTCAATTGCGACATTAATAGTTTCATGATCTCGGATTTCTCATACCATGATGATATCAGGATCTTGACGAAGAGCAGTACGAAGACCAAAAGCAAAGTTATATCAGATATCTGGAAACATCTGTGATTGATTGAGTCAGTCGATCTGACTTTCTACTGGATCCTCTAGGGTCATTATATTCACATCAGGCTTATTGAGATTCGAAAGACAAGAGTAGAGCGTAGTAGACTTACCTGAACCTGTTGGTCAAGATGTCATAATAATTCCATTTGGGAGAGCAATAGCTTTTTCGAGAAGATCTTTATTATGTCATTCTATACCGAGCTCAAAAAGGTTCGGAATTTTTTTACTTTTATCAACGATACGCATCACTATCTTTTCTCAACGAACAGTTGGAAGAGTTGAGACACGAAGGTCGAGTGCTTTATTATTTATTATTGTAGAGAGACGACCATCTTGGGGGACTCGAGCCTCATCAATTTTGAGGTTCGACATAATCTTAAATCGTGCTACGACTTGCTGATGGAGAAATGTTTGATATTCCAGTATTTCTCGTAATTCACCATCAATACGATAACGCAAACGTACAATATTCGCCAATGGTTCGATATGAATATCTGATGAACCCATTTCTACTGCTCCGATAATCATAAGATCACAGATTTGAGAAATATTTTCACCCTTATATATTTGTTCTTTGAGAAGTTCGATGGACGTATTGGGCATAGATTGTACTTATTTTTTTGTTTTTGGGAGTATTGATTCGAATTCTTTTTCTAGAGATTTTAATGTATTTACTGATTGAGAGAGCCCATAAATTTCATCATTTCATGAGAGGGCAATTTTTGCCATATTCGAAGAACGTTCATATTCACGATACTTTACTTGGAACAGTGAGAGTTTTTTGCTATAACTTGCACATAGTATAGAGTCACTCCCACAGAGTTTTACATTTTCATTTATGTTTTCTAAGAGTTTTATTTGTCGGGCTTTTAAGTTTTCTTTGAGATAAGTGATATCATCTTTTGATACTCAACGAACATAGAATCTGAGAGTGGCTCTTCCAGTATTTTCTTTATTGGGATTATTTTTATCAAGTTTTTCTTGCAAAGAAAAACTTTCCATAGTTATAAGTGGATTACTGAGAACAGCAAGAGATTTATCATTGGCAGTCGTTGTTCCAGTATAAGAGAGAATATCAGGTTTTCCTGCTGTATTCACGTAATCAATAAATTTAGCAATATTTCCATTTGTTCATTTAAAATCAAGACGAAAATCAAACATACCAAGGTTTTCGGGGATATTGCTTCCTTTTGTACCGAAAGTAATACCTTGCATTCCTATAATAACATTACTATCAAAATTAAATCTTTTGAGTATAGAGCTTTCAATAAATCGAACATACTGCCTGAGTGTAATACTATCTTCTTCTATATTATTCGAAAGAGGGCTCATTGTAGGGATAATGCTATTGAGTTTTGCCTTTTCAAGTTTGAGAATTTCTTTTTCTTTCTCGCTACTTCCGATTTCTCATTTAAGCCAATCGAGATAATTTTTTTCTATACCGATTGGTTTTTGAATAATTGCTTCAGCAGCTTTCGGATCGGATTGAATAACCTTAATGAGCTCAGCGCGTTCAGTTTTTCCTTGAAGAAGTTTTGCCACTTCAGCATATTCTATACCCTTTATGAGGGTAGTGTTATATGTATTAACTGAAGCCTGAGCATTAGTCCTGAGAAGACTCAAATCAGAAATCCCTGGCATGATGTATTGATATGAGAACACTCAGAGTACAGCTAGAGTAACGATTTGTCCTATCGCTGTATAGGTAAGATGTTCTTTTTGTGAATTAGAAAGCATAGAAAGAAATTAGAATTTTTCAGAGTTACTAAATGGAACAAAGGTAGCTTCTATAGATATTACTGTACGACTTTCAAATCCATCGAGAGATCCTTGGTCTACCTTCTCCATAGAGAGAGAGGTAGGTGGGTTGAGAAGGATGAATTGACTCTTACTTGTATCTGCAAGATTTCCTACAAATCGAAGTGCCTCGATACGCGCTGATCCTAGCTTCCCATTTTCATCATCGTTTCCTGATGCTCCTCAATAAATAATACATTGAGTCGTAAGATTTCCATTTATTATACTTATACCATTACAGACTATATTATTATTTGTTACCGCTATGGACTTACTATTATTACGCACTGTTTCGAATTTTTCTATGATTTCATCCATTTTTGTTTTATTTTCGTAGGTATTTATTGCAAATTTTCTCTCGGGAGAAGTAAGAAGAATATTTTTTGTAAGTTTTATAGGGATATACTCATTGAGACTATTAAGAATATTGGTTTCAATTTCCGAACGTTTCGTCGCAAAGGAAGTCTGGATGACTTGCATATTATCACAGCTATAGTCGCTTGTTATTCCAGTGATACCATAGTTAAGATATGGACAAAGGAACTTATAATTCTCTTTTATTGCTGTAGCACCACCTCATTTTTGTACATATACATGAAATGCTCATGCAATAACACCAATAATAACTACAGGTAATATATATCAAAGAACAGTCGTAAAAACTTCAATCCCTGCTTTTTGGGCCTTTGGACCAATACTGATGTTTCCATCACTTGTTTCCTGAAAAAAGTCATTATAGGTAGAGTCTCACCCTCATGATTCTCATTTTCCAGAAGAAATAAAAGAGGTAGTTTCAGTTGCTAGACTGTCTTTAGTAGCGATTTTTGAATCGTCTTTTGTCATAAATAGAAAGTTATACTCCATGTAGCATATCCTATTTCTTTCTATGATGCAAATATGTGCTATATTTTTCCCTTGATGAGGAAAATATATCTTTTTTAATATTTTTTTAGAGAAGGTGTTCTTTCATCGATTGTCCCCAATTCATATTTTGGAGTCGCTCATCTGTGCAGAGAATCACGGTTTTTGGATTCGACCGATGGATCCTTCATATAAGTGTATTGAGTATATTTATAGCTATAGGAGAGCTATACTCTTCGAAATTATTCTTCATTCCTATAGTACGAGCGAGGAAGTATGGATCTGTCGGAGGATCGAATGGCACTTTCGCAAGTATCACAATATCTACAAAATCCCAGATATCTCCTTCATCGATCCAAGTATCGATAATCCCGATAAGCAGAGATTTATCTTTCGCACCCTTAAAGAGTGAGAGCATTTTGCCCTTACCACCAGAAATCCCTTGGGCATAGATATTTTTAATGCTATGTTTTCCCTTAAATTCATTTGCCAGCATGCGGGCATGCTTCATACTGGTTGTGAGTATGACGATTTTTTCTCAATCCAGAGATAGTTGTTTCTGGACGATGAGTATTTTTGGATGAGCTTGCCCTTGTATATCACCAAAGAGACCACATTCTCTCTCGAGAAAAGCTTTGCTTGCTGTGTTATTTATTCCATATCAGAGAAAAGTATTGCTCTTGCTCGACTGTGAAGATATGATTGCCTGTATACTCCTTCGTACGTCACGAGGGATGAAAGAGATTTTTGTATCTTCAGGCATTATAGAGATGAGGATACTTATATTGGCATCTTCTATGAGTGATATTCGGGTAAGAATGTTGATATATTTCTTGAGTTTTTCCTGATTTTTTCGGTCCAGAGGATTCTGGATTTCTCTCTGTTCGAGTTGTTCTTTTGCTCATTTGAGCTTCTCGATAGCCAGTATGAGCCATGTATATCATCTATGCCAGAGATCTTTTTGTGATATGAGATAAGTCTCACCAAAATCCCCTGGAGGGAGTTCACTCTCTCATTTTGGCCTATCTGGCACAGATCGATAGATATCAGCAATTATCGAAAATCCTGTAATGAGATCTTCTATAATATCACTCTCTTCAAGTGATTCAGAAAGAGAGAAGAGTTCTTTGAATGAAATATGATTGCTCATTTTCCTGCGAACGACATCCTCCATCCACATTACATCTCTGACGATGAGACTATGTTCTCATGGCATGAGAGATTCACTTTCGATATTTTCTAGAAAGAGATCAGCGATGAGGATATCTGCTTTTTCTGATTCTTGTCTCTGTCGATCGAAAAAATGATTCACCTCCGATATATCTGATCGAAATAATTCCATGAAAGATCGCTCATCACCATAGTATTTGAGCTCATCGAGGAGTCCTGTCTTTGTCTCGAGTACCCAGCTCGTAATCTTAATGATGAATATGGATTCCTTACGATTCCACGAATCTCGCTCTAGCCAGTGCGAAAGCATCTCGATAGAGCAAAAATTCCCTTGGTCTTTATGTATACTCGTAGTGTATCATTTTTTGCGGAGGCTATTTTCGAGGCTATTTGATTGTCTCTTATTCGGGGTGAGTATGAGTAAGGGTCGAGCTATGCTCAGGCTTGACTCTACCTGTCATATTTCTTCATCCATATCGCCACTGAGACTGACGATCGTATAGGGATCAGAGCTCAGTTTCCTCATATATTTCAGATTGCTCGATGAAGACGCATCTCGACTAGAGGAAAATAGAAGCTCGAATTTGCTGATATTTTCAGATTTTTCGGTGATAGAAAGAAGAGTCGAGATCATACCACTTTGATCTCTCACGCTCGCATGATGCCAGAGATTCAGGTGTAGTCATCAGAGAGCAGAAACCTCAGAGAGATATCGACAAAATAGTTCCAGAGAAAGTTTCGTATCATCGAGAGCCCTGTGCTCACTCTCCATTTCGATCTGATACTTCTTCCCGAGAAATCCAAGATTGAGACTCTCAGCATCTTGCGAGAAAATCTCTGAGAGCTCGAAGGTATCGAGTGAGATATGATTCGAGAGATCGATGCCGTGAGTGGCTAGCATAGCTATATCGAAGAGGACATTATGTCCGACGATAATACTATCACCGATGAATGCTTTCACTTTTTCTCGTACTTCTTCCCACTTCTGCCTTCATATGAGCATAGCATCACTGATTCCTGTGATCATAGCGATATTCTCTTCGAGCTTCCTTCCAGGATTGATGAGCATAGTTCGCTCTTCTTGCTCTATCGCTCTGAAGGCCTGATCCTCTCGTTCTAGACGGAAACGTACTGCAGCTACTTCGATGATCGTATCCTTATGTGGATCGAGTCCAGTCGTCTCGAGATCGAGTGCGACGAATGTATAGTCATGAAGGCTCATGACATCACTCTATGAAAAATATGGAAAAAGTCGAAGAGAAGAAAAAAGGAGTGTTGACAGATGATTTTTTTATCAAATAAAATTGACTTTCTTTCTCTCTCTCTTAAAATCTAAACATTATGAATAATATTACACTTACTCGAGCATTCGGTACTGATGGGTTTTGTCCATCAACCGAACCTATACCAGAGATAAATTATCGGAGATCTTCAGTATTATGTTGACCAAATACTGGTCAGATAAGAGAATATCCGGATGATCCATTGTATGGCGTTATTACGTCAGCAAGATATAAATTCTCTTCTTTAAGTATACCTTCTCAAAATTGATGAGATCTTCCGCCTCTATTGTTGCAATCTCTCAAAGATGCCCTCTGAGAATGTTGGTTTAAAGTTCTTATAAATAGGAAAGCTTACTGACTTAAACAACTTTCATTTTCTGCACAGTTGGATATGAGTTTTTCTCCTGATGTGCAAACTCTCATACCTGTGGTTTGAAAATCGGTAAAGGATATCTTCTTAGAAGATCGATGATATAATTCTGCAGATATTTCTACTAAAGTATTTACAGGAAAAGAATCTCCAAAGATACGAGTTATATCAGATTTTGATCCGAGTAAAACTCGAAGAAGAGGAAGGACAATAAATTGAGCTTTTGTTCCAGAGCCACCAAGATATTAATGTTTGACTGAGTTCTATGATTCCTGGATTGCTTCGTTCCTCGCAATGACCAAAAAATAGATATACCGATTTATTCAATGGATACAAAATAAAAGCAGCTACCTTTCTGATAACTGCTTTCTGATAATTCTTACCTAATTCTTCGGCATTTTATTGCGGAGGAATGCCGGTACATCATAGTCATTCTCAGGAGGAGTCGATGGCTGTGGCATGCTTGTCTGTCCTCCACTCCGACTCTGAGAGAATCATCCTGCTTGATGTTGAGGAGCACTCTTCTGGAAGATGCTACTTGATCCAAATCCTCCACGAGACATAGATCCGAGGTGAGCATTGGTCTCTTCAGAGAATCCAGTCGCGATCACCGTGACTTTGATTTCACCCGTATACTTCTCGTCGATAGACGTACCGAAGATGATATTTGCATTTGGGTCGCACGACTCAGTGATCATACGAGCTGCTTCATCGATCTCGAACATTGAGAGATCTGTGCCTCCCGTGATCGAGAGGAGGAGTCCTTTTGCTCCATCGATCGAGAGTTCGAGGAGGGGAGACTCTATCGCACCACGAGCCGCTTCGATCGCACGGTTCTCACCACTTCAATATCCAATACCCATGAGGGCAGATCCAGCATTCTCCATGATCGATCTCACATCCGCGAAGTCCACATTGATGAGTCCTGGGTGGGTGATGAGGTCAGATACGCCTTGTACACCTTGCTTGAGAATCTCATCTGCTACATGGAATGCTTCAAGGAGTGGAGTCTTCTTATCGATGATCGAGAGGATCTTATCGTTCGGGATGGTGATGAGGGTATCGACTTTTTCTCTGAGCTTCTCGAATCCTTCGAAAGCCTGACTACTACGACGCTGCCCTTCGAATGCGAAAGGTTTCGTCACGACTCATACGACGAGCGCACCGAGTGACTTCGCGATCTCAGCGATCACTGGAGCGGCTCCTGTACCAGTACCACCTCCGAGTCCACACGTGATGAAGACCATGTCTGCACCCGTGAGGACTTGCTTGATCTCTTCGCTTGACTCTTCTGCTGCCTTTTTGCCTGTCTCAGGATTTGCTCACGCACCCAGACCACGAGTCGTCGCACGTCCGATATTGATACGAGTAGGAGCCTTCGATGTGAAGAGTGCCTGTGCATCAGTGTTGATCGCGATGAACTCTATCCCTTCTATACCTGATTCGATCATACGATTGACGGCATTATTTCCGCCACCTCATACACCGACGACTTTGATATTCGCGATAGGCGATATATATCCGTTTACATTCACTTCTACATGACTCTGTGGAGTCATAGAGGGTTGGGGAGCAGAGCTCGGCATATTCGTGCGGAGAAGTTTTTTGAGTCGATCTTCACTTGGATTGGTACTAGACATAGGGAAATGGTTAGGGAATTATAGAAAATGATACGTTTTCTAGGGGATGAATTTTTTGAACAGTGCTTTGAGAGAAGAGAGGCTTTTTCCAGGGGAGAAACTAAACTTAAATGGTTTTTTCGCAGTACCATACTTTTGAGCGAGCAGGAGTGTCCCTACTACGGTCGTATATATAGGATCAGCGATAGATGTACCACTGATACCATCGACTTGCTCGGGTACTCAGATACTTGCGGGAAGTCTGAGGTAATCTCGAGCAAGATCTGCGAGTCATCGCATCTTCGCACCTCCTCATGTGAGGATAGCTCACTCAGGAAGCATACCATCTCGACCGACACTTTTGAGTTCCATAGTGATATGATGAAATATTTCTTCATATCGTGCACGGATTATATCATTCATGAATTTTCTCGATATTGCGATCGTATCTATTCCTGAGAGTTTGGCGAGATCGATCTCTTCATCATAGTCATTGGCCATGCCATCACCGAAGTTCAGGTCTCCATATTCGAGCTTGAGTCTCTCTGCAGTATCTATGGAAATTCGAAGACCGAGAGCGAGATCACTCGTCACATGTTCTCCGCCGATAGGGATGACTGCTGCGTAGATGAGAGCTCCTTCTTCATAGACAGCCACATTGGTCGCACTCGATCCTATATCTACTGCTACGACACCGAGCTCACGCTGACGACGAGAGAGCATAGCTTCTCCTGCTGCGAGAATATTTGGATAGGTATCCATGATCTCTACACCGACATCGTGGACTCATTTCTGGATATTGGAGAGGGTATTGGCACTGATAGATATGATGTGACTGCGTACTTCAAGCTTCTTTCCACTCATGCCGACGGGATTCTTGATACCACTTTCGAGATCGAGAGAGAAACTCTCGGGTATTACTTTCAGTATCGTACGATTCATGAGATCGACTCCATTTTGGCTAATGTCGAGTGCGCGATTCACATCGTCTTCAGAGACATCGAGTCCTGCTACAGCGACGATACCAGATTTGCGAGTAATATCGATATGGATCCCAGACACTCCGAGACAGATATGCGAAGCCTGCTCTCCGGTCATACGCTCAGCATCACCTAGAGCGATATCGAGGTCTGCCTTGAATTGCTCCATATCGAGTATATTCCCTTTTCGGATACCACGAGACTCTGACACTCAGATTCCGAGGACTCTGAGTTTTTTCTCATCAGTCCACTCTCCGATGACGGCTTTTATCTTTGAGCTGCCTATATCTATGGCTACGAGCTGTTCTCCAGATACCATATATTGTGGAAAAAATTAAGTGTATAAAATTTTTACTCGAGGAAAATCTTTTCCTGAAGCGAATATGTCTATTTGTATATGAATTTGTTAGACACATTATATGTTCGCACTCTATTTTTACAACGAGATTATTTCCTTCTACGTATACACATTTTGTACTCAGGGCTTCTCTGTAAAAATCATTTTCTCGATGCAGTAAGCTAGAAAGTAATGTGTAAAACTCAATACCGCATTATAGACTGAGGAGATTGCCGAGGTAGTCTAGAGAAATAGTAGATGAAGAGTTTCCGTCATTTGCGAGATAGATCCACGCATTTTCCCGGGTTAGAGCCGTCCTTCAATATACGGTAACTCGGGTACATTAGGATCAAAAACTATAAAAATCTGTTCTACTAATTACTGAGCTAGGTCTCTCTTGTATCATGAGGAGAAGGAGCTCCTAGTCTTGTATATTCTCCTAATATTGATCATCATAATCGAGATGTATCTACTCCAATTCAGGTTACTGCCAGAGAAAAACTTCATTGTACTGTAGTTCTCAAACCCTCTGCATCACTTAGTCAGGTTACTTTTTTATGGAAATTAAGTAGCTTCTGCATAAGCTGGATAGTCCCAGATGCCCATTGAGGAAGGTTAACTCCATGACCTTACAGCAAAGGAATCTTCATGTGCCTGCATCTGACTTAGCATTTCTTCGATGCGTACTTGTAACGACAAGTCTGAAAATCTACGGAGCGATCTTTGTAATATCTCTCATTTATCTTGGTCTAATCACTCGATTACTCAAAGTATCTCATCTTCAGTAAGGTAATTGCGATTTTCTCCTTGTATCTGATCTCGACTAAGGTAACTGCGACTTTCTCCATCGGGTTTGTCCATAAAAAATGAAATCAGAAAATAAATATCAATATATCTTAATATTTTCGATGATTTTGTCAATTTAATTTATAAAAATCACTATTGTCAAATGACTCTAAAAAATTACTTTATAGAGACTATTTATTATCTGATGTACGATATACAAACTTGGAGGATACATTTTAAAATAAAATTCTTCTTCACTACAATAGCCAAATAATCAGTATGTGAATTTTTTTTAATCGATAATGAAGTCTATATTACTCAGAAAATATTTAGCTGTTCGGAGCAGTATGAAATGGAATATGTGGATGAATAGCCTGAACAAGCTCCGCTTTGAGTCTATGATCTTTTTTTCCTTCGATTCTCCTATAAATTTCTCGAATTCTCATGGATGTTCTAAAACATATACAGTAGCTTCTCCTACAAGCCACTGAGTCCTTCGAAAGGTTTGTGTACCTTCACTCTCATCTCTTGCTTCTCACTCAGCACATATTTCTCATATGACTGACATTACCCAGCCATATTGATTATAGAAATTATTTTGTTCAGTGAGTGTATGAAATAGTTGAGCCATTGCTCATATATTAGCAATTAATATTTATTGTCAATTTTTTTGATAATATAAATTATTTTATAAATGTTTCTCAACATCATTCTAACTGTTGACTTGAAAAAAATCACTTTCTCTATACAGTACGACGAGAAAGTGATGTAAAAAGTTATTTTGATCCATAGGACACTAGTTGATCAGTAAGAGAATTATTTCTTGCTATTTCCATGGAAACTCTTGCTACTCAAAGTTTCCTCCTTTGGTTTATAGCTGCTCGTGCGGATTCATCTCTTCGATTATTGAGACATAATATAAATTTAGCAAGAAATCATTCATTAGGTCAAATTAATTCTATAATAGAACTTATATGATTCAGGTCTCATATTGCTAGATAGGGTTGAATACATTCCCAAAGTTCGTTCACTGCTTTTCTAACTACTGGCCCATTTGAACATCATCTAACTATATAATCCACTTCTCAACTTGTCAGAGATTTTAAACCTCATGCGTTAGCCCAATTCAATAGATCAGCCGTTGCCGGTGCAGTAGGGGGGAAATTCAGACATAATTTAAAAGTTAAGTTATATTTAATAATATACATAAATAATATTTGTCAAATGCAAATCAAAACCTTTTACATAAAAACCTTTGGCTGTCAGATGAACTATGCTGATAGTGAGAAGATCCATATGATCCTCATGTCGGCAGGACTACGCAAGGTCATCGATCCAGTGAAGGCGGATATCGTCATCATGAATACGTGTAGTGTCCGACAGAAGGGAGAGGATCGAGTATTTGGGTTTATGAGGGAGATTAGTAGATACCATAAGGTTACCCCACTGTGAACGAGGGATAGCGATAAAAAGGGGGCTTCGGTATCTGGAAATGAGGAACAAAAACCCTCCGTCATTTCGTGACACCTACATTGACAGGGAGGTTCAGGACCACTCTTTGGTATCACGGGTTGTATGGTGCGGAAATCAGGAGTAGCAAGACGCTATATCGATCTCGAGCAGTATAAGCGTCATGGAACAGAGAAGATAGTTTTGCTCGAGTCACATGACTCTCTTCTTAATTATGATGATGAACTTTTCTTACGTTCTCCACTCATCGACTTCACTTTCCGTATCGAGGAAGTCGCCTATGCCACGAAGATACTCTCTCTCATATCTGGCGAAGATATCGGGAATGATGCGAAGTTCCATGAATACCTCAGTGTGAAGCAACTCCAAGAGAATCCTGCAAGTGCGAATATCATCATCCAGACAGGATGTGATAACTACTGTACTTTCTGTATCGTCCCACATACACGGGGGAGAGAAGTGAGTCGTCCACAGGATGAGATTGTGAGGGAAATTGAGAATGTTGTAGCACAATGAACCAAAGAAGTGACTCTCCTCGGGCAAAACGTGAATAGTTATGGGAAAGAAACTCGAGCAAAACTGTGGATTCCTGAAGAACTAACCTGGTCTTCCAGAGACGTCAAAACCCCATTCCGTGATTTACTCGAACAGATTAACCAAGTTGATTGACTCGATCGTATACGCTTCACGAGCTCGAATCCCCATGATATGACGAAGGATATCCTCGATGCTCACTTCGATCTCCCGAGCCTCTGTCCGTATCTTCACTTCGCACTGCAGTCAGGAAGTGATACTCTCCTCAAACGCATGAATCGGAAGCATACTTATACTGACTTCAAATCCCAAGTCGACTATCTCCGCGCTCGTGATCCACTCTTCTCAATCTCGACTGATATCATCGTCGGATTCCCGTGAGAGACTGAGGAGGAGTTCCAGGCGACAGCCAGAGCCATGCGCGAGTGTCAGTTCGATTATGCATTCATCGCACGCTACTCTCCACGCTCAGGAACGATCGCTACGATGAAATACGAGGATGATATATCTGCTGAAGAGAAAGCTCGTCGGTGGACGATCCTGAATGATATCCTACGCGTGACCGCGAGGGATCGAAATCTCCTCATGGTCGGTCGAGAAGAAGAGATCCTCATATCTGGCGAATGAAAAGATGAGACATGGGTGGGACGAACTCGCAACTTCAAGGAAGTGTTCATCCCGAAATCCCCCTTTGTAAAGGGGGCTGGCGATAGTCAGGGGGATTTTGCTCCGATCAAAATCGGAGACCTCGTGAAAGTACGGATCACAGCAGGGGATAAATGGGTATTGAAAGGGGAGAGAGTATAGGGCGACTTGAACTTCTCAGAAATTTCTATATACTTTCGCTATATATTCTTATATTCTATGAATCCACGAATCTCTGAGTTCTTTGGTATTGAGATATTCCTCTATTGGAATGATCATAACCCACCACACTTCCATGTCAAATATGCTGATCATAATGCCTATGTATCTATCCATGATCCTCATATCATCGAGTGAAGTCTTCCTAAGAAAATAGAAAAACTGGTACTCGCTTGGGCAGATCTCTATCATGAGGCTTTGCTCGAAGATTGGGAACTCGTCCAGCTCCTCAAAACCCCAAAACGCATCGACCCTCTTACTCGCTAACTTGCCCATATGATACCATACGTCCAAAAAGCTGAATATGTCCATGACTATCTCCTCAGCCTCACTTTCCAGACGGGAGAAGTGAAGCAATTCGACATGGCTCCCTATATCGAAAATGATTCACTCGTGTTTCGTCCACTCAAGCAGCCAGATATTTTCAAGATGTTCGTGGTCGATGGTGGGACAGTCTCATGGATCACTGGAGCTGATATGGCTCCAGAGAGGCTCTATAATGAGGGAGTACTCGTAAAATAATCTCACAGAGTGAGACAAGTGGGTTTTGAAAGAGGAGAGAGTGTAACTTATTTTTTTATCATGGGAGTAAAGCATTATTTATCACAAACATACTTAAAATGATTTTCAGTTGATGAGAATCATATATTTTGTTATGATAAAATTCTCAAAGAGTTTATAACTACATATAGAATTAGTCTTGACCAAATAACATGTTCTAAGCTTGGAAATTCTCTAAGAAAACCATGAGCTATATCTAAATTATGATGTAAGCCTGATAATTTCTGGACACAAGGTATTGAAGATAAAATGACTAAAATTGAAACTAATTTTCCTAGTATTTTATTAGCTATAAATCAGAAAAATAGTGATAATGATTATAATAAACTTATTCAGTTTACATCTCTTCAATTATTAAGATCCTTAGTATCACAAGCATCTTTTGAAACGAGGGTAAATAATGATAAAGAAAGTATGAATAAGATATGTGATATAATTGAATTTGAGGAATGAAAACTGTTATTAGAAGGATATAATTCAAAGAATAATCGTAATCTAATTTTAAAAGAATTTATTGACTGAATTGTGAATCAATCATCTAAAACTTATTCTAATCTTCGAAATCGAGTACTAAGTATATATAATACCAACAATGCGGAATTTATAACTTGAGACTTCCCATTTTACCATTTTTATAAAGAGGGTATTCAAGAGCCAAATATATTTTTTCCTATTTCTCAGAACATAATTATAGTTTTATGAGAAAAGAAAAGAGGCTGAGATATTATCTATGGAGCATCATCAGTATGGTCGCAACAAGCAATATCAGATATGAATAAAAAATTGATTTATGCTTCCGAACGGTATGTTTTTGGTTCAGATCCTGCGTTAATTCTGTCTTTGCTCTAATCTTTTTTGAATATATTTTAGTAAATATGTTGCTCATCAGACTTGATTAACTCACGCAGTTTCTTGGATTTTTCGAAATGTTGGGAAGTTGCTATTTTCTTTCCATAATTGGATTGCAGTAAGTGCAAGTTTTAGATGGTGATCTTCATCTACTGTTCATTTTTTTGAACAAGCTCTATTACAAGCAAAACATATTACTTCTAAGTTTTCTAGAGTATGATCTTTTGCATTCCCATTTATATGATTAAATGATAGTCGCATCTGACTTCAGCATTTCTGGCATTTAAAATCAGAGTCTTCTAATTTCTTCCATAAATCTTGTGTCGTTGGAGCACTATTTCAAAATGTACTTAACCTAGTCCAATTCTGTCTCGTTGCTGGAGGTGGTGGAGGAGATACTAAATTCAGAATGGCTTTTATGGCATCTTTTTCTGATACATCGAGTAACTTCATTATTTCTATTAGATTTTCCATAGATTTTTAGATTGATAGCTAGATCATAAGCGATTTTCTCTTTTTACAAAATCCATTTTCTCGATAGGGGAATCGAGTAGAGTTTGCGTTTTTCTGCTATGTTCTTATACTTTCTGACAATACTTCTAACTTCTTCTTATGTTCGATATCACTTCTTGGATCCGAGAAACGATATTTCGTCGACCAAAGCTCACTCCGAGTATCGCAGGGGAAGAGCTCTCAGAAAAACAGACGACTAAACTCGGGTATTTCCTCCTCTTCTGTATGTTCGTCGCGATCATGTCGACGGCGCAGTGGACTCTCTCTATTATCAGTGGTATTCCAGAGAGGCCCACGCCAGTTCCATCTTGTGTCTCTGAGATGCTTCGAGCATTTGATACAGAGAGCACGAGCTACAATTATAGCTCTTATAATTATGGATATGATTATGCAGGATACAACAGCTGTACTCTCACTTCGGTACATCCAAAGTATGACTTATCGAGTGAGTTCAAGACTCTCGAGTGACCACTGAGTCAGTTAAATGAGTATTTCACGACACTCTCTCGTCTCGAATCTGAGAAATCACAAGCAACATATCGACAGCAAAATAATCGAGAAGACTACAATACTTCGCTTTCTGAGAGTGCCGTGCAAGAACAAAATCCGATCTATGATGCCAATGGTATAAGACAAGATATCACGACTACGAGAAGTAATATAGCGAATGCTGATCTTCAGATAACCAATACTAAGCACGCTATAGAGTCTCTGCGAACTCAGTATGCTCCTCAGGTATCAGACCTGAAGTATGCCTATGAATGAGCAGAATCTGCATATATACGAGCAAATCTCCTGTATCGTATGTTCATCGCTCTCCTTTCCCTCGCATTTTCTGGCTTAGTTTTCGCGGTCCTCTACCGTATGTATGTGAGGAGAAAGCTCGAAAATAGTCCTCACACGATCATATTCTCGGTCGCGACCTTTGCCTATGGTCTCGTACTTCTGCAGGTGCTCCTCATGTTTCTCTGGGATATCATCCCACATACCTTCCTCGAGTGGCTCCTCGGGTGGATATCACTTTTTGCTCCACTTCTTTATCTCGTTCAGTTTCTCTGGCCAGTCGTCATCGTCGCGATATTCGGATTTCTCGTCTATCGTATCCAAAAGCGACTCTATTCCCCGCAAAATATCGTAAAACGCTTTGTCACAGACAAAAAATGTCCACATTGTGGAAATGCGGTCGATATGACGAAACCATTTTGTCCACTGTGTGCCCATGAGATCCATATCCACTGTCCGCACTGTCATGAACTCACGATGAAGGGGATGCCATATTGCTCGAACTGTGGTGGTACTCTCCCGAAGGATGATACACTCTATCATAGTGATGCTCATACTATCACTCGAGAGCTCGAGCAAAATCTCGAAAATATCTCCCTCGATGGCATCACATGAGTGACATTTTCTCTGCTTGATGGAACTTCGTTTATCTCGAAACGTGAGACGATCATCCGACTTGCTCTTTCTCTCACGAAAGACCTTGGAAAGAGTGTATTTGCACCAAAGGAATTCGCTCCATATCTCGAACGGATACTGTCACAAGTGGATAAAAAAGGGATCAGAGAAGCTGAGCTCGCACGTATACTCGGAAAGATACAAACATGGGTCGAAGTCGGGTGATCTGTAACCATCAATAAGAAATAATGCTTGCCATAATATTCACACTTTTTATACTTTATACCCTCCTCTTTCTCTATTCTTTGAAGATCCGAGATAACTCGATCGTCGATGTATTTTGGGGATTTTGATTTATGATTATCGCCGTTCTTTCATTTTTCTTTGGATGAATGATGGATATACCACAAATCACAGTAACCCTCCTCATCCTTCTCTGGGGAATACGCCTCACTTCACACATAGTCTTTCGTAAACTTCGAGAGTGAAAAGAGGATCCTCGTTACGCGAAGTGGCGAGAAGAGTGGGGAAGTGGGTGGTACTTCATGGTAAGGTCATTTCTCCAGGTATATATTCTCCAGATGTTCCTCATGTTCGTCGTATCTGTACCAATACTCATTGTGAATTTCTCAGATCATACGAGCCTATCTTATTCATTCTTTTCGATGCTGGATATATGGATGCTAGCACTGATACAAGATCCACGGGAGCTCATCTTTCTTATTCTCTGATTTCTGATTGCACTCTTTGGTCTCTCTTTCGAAACTATTGCTGATCTCCAACTTAAGACATTTCTCCAAATCAAAAAGCCAAGACAGATATTCATGACTGGACTCTATCGCTACTCTCGTCATCCGAACTATTTCGGAGAAAGCATGTTTTGGTTATGAATATCATTCATTTCTCTTCCGTATTCGTATATTGGGATTATCGGATGGATTGCTATTACCTGCCTTCTACTTTTCGTATCAGGCGTACCACTTCAGGAAGCTCGATATGAGGGGCGACCTGAATGGGAAGAGTACAAAAAGAAAACAAGCGTATTTGTGCCATGGTTCGTAAAGAGAAGATAATGTATATTGCAAAATGAGATAAAGCCATATAATTGGGAAAGAGGTTTATCTATTTTTCTATGAATTACCAAGACATACTTTCACAGATTCGTGATGCGTTTATCCATCAGGATCGATTTTCAGGTCACAAGAAGGTGATCGAATTTTTCGATAGAGAAAATCAGTTCCAGTGAGATATCTATAACTTCTACATCCGAGAAATCCTCCTAGATTGATCACCACAATATTATACGATCACTTCTCCCTATGATGTGACATGGAAGTGAGCTCCACAACAGGCACTCGTATTTCATTCTGAAAAACTCGTCTATAGTAGCGATTTCTCTGAGGCAGTAAAGATCAGAACTGGATGCATGGATACGATTTTTCTCCAGTCTCTTGGTATCGAAAAACTCTCGGATACAAAGATGCTCATCGTCTGAAGTGGTGGAACTGCGAAGTATAGTTATCTATTTCTCAGAGATTCTTTCACTGATCTCGGAGTGGTTGATTATACGAATCGCTTATGACAAAACCATGAATTCGAGTCACTCGGTAGCATGAACTATGTAGCTACTCCCGACTTGAGTCAATATGATATCATCCTCCTCCACGCACATGTCGATAGCCCATATCTGACATCAGAATACAGAAGTCAGATAAAAGACGGAGCCATCATCGTCTCCTATGGTGGCAAGACTCCAGAGCGGGATATCAGTCCAGCGTTTTTCACCAGTGAAGACATTGTCATCGTCGACATGTATGCGAATATAGAAAATCTAAAACCACTGAAAACTGCTATCGAGTCATGAAGTATCAAGCAGGAAGAGCTCATCGATCTTGGGAAGATCCTCTCAGGTGAACAGAAAATCGAGAAAAGAAAAAATATCACTGTATGTATATCTGGAGGTACCTATATCCAGAATATCGCAATGATGAAGTATATGATGAACCATAAGTTATAATGACCTCTTTTTTCCCACCACATCTTCCCCACCTTGGTGAATCATATTTTCGTCGGTGAAAGAAAATCCCGAAAGGATTCTATCGTATCACAGTGAAGGCAGTAGCTATGAATCCAGAATGAGAAATCCTCCTTCTCAAAGAAGAGCGATATGGAGATAAGAAATCAGAATTCTATCGTGAAGATGGTGGTATGTATGATCTCCCTGGCGGTGGACTTTCATGGTGAGAGAATTTTCGCATATGACTCTCGAGAGAGATCATTGAAGAGATGTGAATAGATGAAGATGATTTCGAGATCGCAGACTCGCCAATCTATATCCAAATATCTGAACTCGATGACCAATATCATGATGATACTGAGAAAGATGATTTCTATCCCGTACTTATGATGTACTACCCAGTGAAGTTTCATCATCTTGATTTCCAGAGATCTCGAGAGTGTGCGAATCTCACCTGGATGGGGATAGAAAAATTCTCAGAAAAACAGATATGGTCACATAGTGTGAGGCTCGCAAATATCTTTAAAAGAGATGATTTTCCAGAATCTCTGATAACTCATCCAGAATATGGAAGATAAAGAACCGATTCTTATCATCCTAAAACCTGAAATATTTGATCCGGATATTCGTCGGGATCATGCTGATGTGTTTCTTCCAGGAGTCGAGTTTCCTTCACCAGAGGTTTTTATCCAGGATCTTTTCGAGTGAATCATATCTGAGTATGAGTGACCATTTTCCTTCGTTTGGACCGAGCACCAGATCCGGGCTCAGTACAATCAGCCACATCATTTTCTTTTTGAACCCTGATTTCAGAAGAATCGAGTAGATACTCTTGTCGATATCTATACTGGGAAGGTCGCTCAGTTCTATAGAGCTCATGGAATTATAGGATCTCCAGACCTTCTGAATCTTCGGAAAAAAGAAATCAGAAAAAGATACCTCAGAAATCCTAATGTCGCTTTTTATAGCCTCTATCATGTTTCTGATACTTTCGAAGATGCACAGAGAGAGAGATTGCTATCTATGAAAAATATATACAATAAACAGGTAGAATACCTTCTAAAATATTTTTTATGAAAAAATATCTCCTTCTTATCACGGCGATCCTGACTATAGGACTCACATCACTTCTCAGCGTCCCTAGTTCACCCTATCTGATATGAGGGATGACGCAGGCAAATATCTCGGATAAGTACCCGACCTCTGTCACGCCTTATGGTATGACTTTTTCTATATGGTCTCTCATCTATCTCTCGTGGATCGTTGCAGGAGTATATATCGCTTTTTTTCAGAAATGAAAAAAGAAGATCGATGATACCTCTGTCGTCACTTTCTCTCTCGCTATTGGACTCACTGCAGTGTGGCTCTTCCCATGGGGCAATATCTGGATCGGGACAGCACTCCTCGTGATGCTCTCGATCCTCGGACTTCTCGCCTATAGCTTCTCTCGTACTCGTGAGGCTCATGTATATGTCCGATCGAGTGTCGAGATTACTCTCGGGTGGATCATCATGGCTACAGCCCTCAATATCACTGTGTGGCTCCAATATCTTGGATTGCCTATCGGGGCTCCAGGAGATCTCTATTATGCGATATTCGCACTCGGTGCTATCCTGATTATCGTTTCAGAACTCCAATGCAGATATAAGACATATATCATATCTGGAGTATTTCTTTGGACACTCTCAGGAGTATGGTTTGCTCATACGCTCTTCGAGCAGAGAGTCGCAGTCACGATCTATACTATTGTTATCTGTATCTATGTCTGGAATTCTCTTCATGGAAAGAGTACTTCGCTGAAGTCTCTGAAGTTTTGGAAATAGAGAGAAATTTCTCGTAAAATATTGCATTTTCTCCATTTTTTTCTAAGATAGTATCTCGTTTCAGCTCTAAAAAATATTTCTCCATTAACTTTCTCTTCCATGGATTTCAAACAAGCACAAGAAATGATGAAGCTCCAGCAACAAGCTCAGAAGATCCAAGAAGAACTCAGCAATACTCATATAGAAGCCGAGGTCGATGGTGTCGTCGTCACGATCGATGGCCAGCTGAAGGTGGTTTCTACAGTGATCGAAGATGCCTCTATCATGAAGGATCAGAATAAGCTCGAAAAAGCTATCACAGAAGCTATCAATAAAGGGATGAAAAAAGCCCAAGAGATCGCGGCAGATCGTATGAAGGGTGTGATGAGTTCTATGTGACTCAATATGCCTGGTATGTAAACATATTTATACTTTTTATGACTAAAAAGTAACAAAAAGTCCTTCTTTTTTGTTTGTTCGTTTTGGAATCTGTTCTCAGTTTGTTTTTGAAATTGGAAAAACTCGGCTATAGCTCAGACAGTTTCCAATTCTTTGTCAAAAACTTCACTGACAGATTCGAAAAACTCACAAAAGGAAAAGAAGCAAAATCCCAAACCTGAGCTACTCATATTAAATCCTAAGTTTTGACTACTATGATCCCAAAGCCTAAAATCCTCCTCTCAACAAACCTTGGTGATATCACTCTCGAGCTTTATCCTGAGTACGCACCGAAAGCCGTCGAGAACTTCGTCTGACTCACGACTAAGTGATACTATGATGGTATCATATTCCATCGTGTCATCCATGACTTCATGATCCAGTGAGGAGATCCTACGGGGACAGGATCAGGTGGTAAAAGTATCTGGATGCGTGCTTTCGAAGATGAGTTTGTGACGGAGCTCACTCATAAGAAGTGAGTCATCTCTATGGCGAATGCTGGTCGCAATACCAATGGTTCACAGTTCTTCATCGTAACGGCTGAGGATGCGAGCTTCCTCGATCGGAAGCATACGATCTTCGGGCACGTCGTCGAAGGGATGGATGTCGTCGATCAGATCGAGTCGCTTCCTGTCGATCACAATGATCGACCCAAGGTCGATGCGAAGATAGAGAAGGCAACGGTAGTGAGTGAATAAGGAAATAGTCATCAGGAAGCAGATATCAGGTATCAGATTGGAATTATTTTCACTTTTCTGTTATCCGCCACCGCGGATATTTTTATCCATTTCATTCCGTACTTATTACGGAATCTTTATTTGCTTGTCATTCTGAGTGAAGCGAAGAATCTGCTTTTTTTGTCTATCATCTCGTGCTAGTTAGGGAATCTTCCCCAAAAAGTACGAATCAACAAAAAATAAATTTGACAAACAAGAGAGAGAGAGTTATACTTTGAGAGTTATTTTTGTAACTTTCATAGTATGAGTTTTTGAAAGCCTAATACAATTCCTGTAGAAAGAAGATTTTTATCCTTCAATGGGCTTAATAAAGTGCTGAGAATAGCCAAAGGTGAAGATGTAGCTGATGTTGATGTTGCTACAAAAAATTTAGTTAATGATTTAATCGCCTGAAGAACATCTAACATGGCTTTATGAGTCAGAAAAATTGTATCCAACTGATCTGCAGGAGTCCAATTTGCGCATTATACTCAGCAGCAATTTCAAGTATTATTGCAAGTTGCAGCTGGTGTTTCTTCCCATGCCGATACAGAAATTCGAGCAGTCACTCAAGCAATAGATCTGATTTTATTAAATAACCCCCAGAATCTTATACTGCTATGAGTGAGATTAGAAACGTTAGCAAGGCGAGGTGATAAGATAGTGGGAATCGCTACATCCCAGGGATCATTAACTCCTAATAATGATGATCTAAAATTCACACCTTGATGATCTGACTAAAGTCTTGAATGACAAATTAATGAGATATCAAGTATTGAAAATAATCTCATCCCGACTCGTTCGGGATTTTTCTTGCCTTCATCCCGATTCTCTCTATCATACGACTCATGAAAGTCCTCGATCGTGGTCAGTATCGTGAGTCGAAGGTCTGCCTCGTATGCGGTCGACCTTTTTCTATGAGGAAAAAGTGGAAAAAAGACTGGGAATCTGTACTCTATTGCTCAGAAAAATGCAAGAAAAACAAAAAATCATCCTCATCTGGTACAAGCGGGATCTCCGTATAAGTGATCACCGTCCTTTGGCCGATGCTCTCGCTCGATGAAAGAGTCAGCATATCCCAGTGATCGCTTTCTATAGCTTCGAGCCTCGTGTGACGACTGCTCCTGATTTCTCAGATTTCCATAGACAGTTCATAGAAGATTCACTTCATGATCTTTCTCATCACTCAAGGATATATGAGTCCAGCTTCTTATCTTCGAGCGGAATATATCTGATGTGATGAAGTATATCCTCGAATACTATGATATCGAGCATATTTTCTCTCATGAAGAGACGGGAAATGCTCTCACCTATGATCGCGATATCATGATGGGGAAGTATTTAAAGTCCAAAAATATCCCCTGGACAGAGCATCCCACAAACTGAGTCGTCCGACGTCTCAAGTCTCGTGATGACTGGTCGAAGATATGGAATAGTCGTATGATAACCCCGATACTTCCTCCCCCAGAGTGACAGAAGTATTTTTCATCATGACTCGTCTCTGATTCCTGGAAGAGCGAGGGCAGGAATCCTCATATCCAAATGTGAGGAGAAGTAGAGTGACAGAAGACTCTTGCTTCATTTCTTATCTCACGTGGGAAGCGATATATGGGTGGGATGAGCCGACCGATCGAAGGACAGGAAGCGAGCTCGCGTATATCTGCCTATCTCGCGTATGGATGTATCTCCCTGAAGCAAGTCGTCCAGATGACGTGGATTCGTATGTCAGACCTGAAAGAAAAGTGAGATC
Organism: Candidatus Altimarinota bacterium; assembly: GCA_031386685.1. GTDB lineage: Bacteria > Patescibacteriota > Gracilibacteria > BD1-5 > UBA2023 > JAGOMW01. The sequence continues at coordinate 45,746 of JANNCQ010000085.1, forward strand.
AGAGATTTCTCCGGTCACTTCAGGCATTCCACTCCAGGCTTCACTGGCAGTCACACTTCATCCAGAAGCTTGAAGATGAGCCGAGACTCGAATATATGAATGCCATGAAGCTCTATGATATGATCCGTACGAAGTATGATGAAGATATCATCTCTTCAGTGGAATATGCACGTACGTGAGTACCATTTATCGATGGGATCGTGAGGCAGCTCAAAGCGACTGGGTGGATCAATTTTCGTGCTCGTGCGACTCTGGTATCTTTTGTCAGTTGTACCTGTATGCAGCCCTGGCAGGGGAGATTTGCTCACTGGCTTGCGAGACTATTCACTGACTATGAGCCAGGGATCCACTATATGCAACTCCAGATGCAGTCTGGGACTATGGGGATCAATACGATCCGGATATATAATCCTATGAAGCAGCTTCATGATAAGGATAGTGATGGACTCTTCGTCGATGCATATCTACCAGAGCTCGCCAAGCTCCCGAAGCATCTTCAGGCTGAGCCATGGAAGATATCAGGCATGGAATCTATAGAGTATGACTTCATCCTTGGGCGTGACTATCCTCATCCTGTCATCGATGTCGAAGAGGCGAACAAACAAGCTAGGGAGATTCTCTATGATATGAAGTCGCAGATCGATCCTCGAGTAAAAGAGTCTATCGTCCGAAAGCATGCGAGTCGCAAATCACCCCTGCGTAAGAAAGCAAAGAAGAAAGAAAAAGAAAATCTAGATACCAATCTTTCACTTTTTGACTAGAATATTTCTATGAAAAAAGAAATCTCTCAAAAACAAGAAATTCGAGGAAGTGAAGATTTTTCGCAATGAATTTACTGATCTGTAAATGAGTGAGAAAAATCTAATACTGCCGAAGAAGCTCGCGGTTTTTCAGTGATTTCTAAAGCTCAGTGGATTCTCTATGATCAGTGTAATATACAGTATATCGAAGAATGAGTGACCGATATTTTTTTCATACTCTTCACGGGAGTTCGCATAGTATCTCCAGTAGGAGATCTCAGCTTCAATATCCGCAGTAAGATCGCCGAATACGCTATCGCAAAAGGGTTTCTCACTGAGTGTGAGAATCTAGGATTTCGTACTCATTGGATAGAAGCTCAGAGTTACAAAGATGGTATACTAGAATTCGTAATAAAAACAGGAATCACTGATATCATATTGATGCGATCGAGTGAAGAGTATCTCGTAAAAAAGATCGAGAAATATATACTCCCATGAGTATCATTTCGAGTATTTCCGAATCGACAGTTTCTCATAGATCCTGAGGAGTTCCGAGAGAGATTCGAGAAGCCTCCGATCATGGAGACATTTTACCGGTATATGCGAAAAAGTCGTGACATCCTCATGGAAGATGATGGGAAGCCCGTATGAGGAAAGTGGAACTATGATAGTGAGAATCGGTCGTTCGATAAGACTCATACTCCAAGTTGGAACTGGAAGGTGAGAGATACTCAGTATATCGATGAAGCCAAAAGATACTATGGTGCTCAGGATATCGAATTCTCACTTCCTGTGACGCGGAGTGATTCTCTGTCGCTCCTTCAGTACTTCCTCGAATATCACTATCACGACTTCGGACGCCTCGAAGATGCGATGTATCAGGATGATATGCGAGTCCACCACTCGATGATTTCGACAGCGATGAATTTCTGACTCATTACTCCTCTCGAAGTCATCCAGTCCGCACTTGGGTATCATGCACCCCTTTCGAGTGTCGAGGGGTTCATCCGGCAGATCCTCGGCTGGCGTGAGTATATGAGGCAGTACTATCTCTTCTACTATGATGATATCTATATGCAGAATGCACTCGATCATCACGATAAGCTTCCGAAGGAGTGGTGGAGCTATGATGGATGATGAGGAAAAGCCCAAAAATCACAAGAGTGAGTGATTTCTCAAAAACAAGAAATTCGAGAAAGTGAAGATTTTTCGAAGAGAGTTTACGACCATCTAAATGAGCAAGAAAAATCTGATAATGACGATGAAGTTCGTAGCTTTTCAAAAATCACAATGATGAATTGTGTGGATACTGTACTGGGTAGAGTACAATCCGAGAATTATTCGCATCATATCGAACGACTCATGATCATCGGGAACTATACACTCCTTAGAGGATATCATCCACATGAGGTGAATCGGTGGTTCTGGGAGATGTATAGTGATGCATTCGAGTGGGTCGTATCTCCGAATGTCCTCGCTATGAGTCAGTATAGTGACGGAGGGAGACTCGCGACGAAGCCATATATCTCAGGCGGGACCTATATCGAGAAGATGAGTGACTACTGTAAGGTATGTCAGTATAGTGTGAAGGAGAAGACTTGCCCTATGACCCATCTCTACTGGGATTTTGTCGATCGTAATCAGTCACTCTTCGAGAAATGACGGACTCCCTATGTCCTCTCTACCCTTGCGAAAGTCGATATCGAGAAGATCCGACTTGCGAAAGAAATATTCATCCATAAAACCCTCTAAATATGCGTAAACCCTGGAATCTCCCATCCTATCCCGTCTACTCACTTCTCACGGAGGATACTCTTACGAGCAATTCTCAAATAGAGATATTCGATGAGCCGAGATACAATATGAATATTATGACGTACGTGATCCCTGTGAGTATGCAACCGAAGCACTATATCATCGCTCTTTATCGTGATACTCAGTCTCTCGCGAACTGGCAAGTGACGCATAGAGGTATCCTCCAGATCCTCGCTCCCGGACACTCTTCGCTCGTACGAGTCCTCGGGAAGAAGTCAGGGAAGTCCTATGATAAGATGGCATATCTGAAGAAAAAATGACTCCTCACACTAGAGAATCATCTTTCATGAATTGCTGGATATATAGAACTCGAAGAGATCGAGAGACTTCCTGATGGTGGATGAGACCACGAGCTCTATCTCTGTCGAGTCATATCATCGAAGACGTATCATGAAGATGTATTAACTACGGGGGTATTGGTGGAAGAAGGAGTGATACTCTAGAAAGATTTTGCTTTCAAAGGTATATAGTGATATATTTCTTATAGATTTATCATATTCTCATGAGCATACTCAAACTTGATCCACATAATCCACTTTCGATAGATATATATGGCCCGTATGGTTTTCATCCAATAGTAGATGATACTCGTGATCATGCGCGATGGATCCTCGAGGAGTCTTTGCCGTGGGTCGATGCAAAAATAATAAAAGATATAGAAATCGAACTAATGTATGCTACTTCCGATAATATCTCATGAGTCCCTCAGTATCCTATAGGTATGAAGGCCGTACTCAGAAAAGAGGTTACTCTCATGCTGAGAGAGTCGCAAAATTATCTAAAGAGGAAGATGTGACCAGAATATTCTCTTCGTATCCTAGATGCTGGAAGGCCTGATTTTGTGCAGAAGATTATGTTTGATTGGTGCCAAGCACAAGAAGACAAGAGTATGCATACACTTTTTGCAGATCCTGAGCGTGGTTCTATGCATACTTACGGTTGTGCGGTAGATGTCACGATTACGAAGAATGGAGTACCACTAGAAATGGGTACAAAGTTCGATGATCCGAGTAAAATGGCAATGCCAAAATACGAATTACTGCTCCTTGCAAGTGGAGAGCTAACTATTGAAGTCATAGAAAATAGAGAGCTACTTCGTGATGTTATGGAATATTGATGACTTTCGAATATTGATAATGAATGGTGGCATTTCGAGACGCCAGATGATGAAGATGATCTCGGAAGACGAAAAAAAATACGAGATGGTTCACTACCGAGATTAAATAAGTGTTTTTTTTAAAAAATCTCTAGTTTTCATGTGAGTGACTTTTCTGAAATGAATACTAACCAGCCAATATGAAAAGTATTTTTTTTATATGAGTAAGAATGCTGATTTTCTAAATAGTTTTCACTCTATTTTTCCTCTATATAGAGTTGGCAATCTTCATATTTTCTCTATAATCTGACTATGCCCAAAGTGAAACTCGAACATATCGATGCCCTCTCCAGGTGAAAAAAATCAGGAATCAGACTCGGGAGTCGAGCCGTGCCACACCATCTCTATGTCTATGAGCGTGAGGAGTATGAACGAGCCCTGAAGCGAGGATATCTCATAGTCGATAAGACCGATCGAGTAAATACCCAAAATCTCTGGATGCTCGTCTGCGAATCTCGCATGTCCGAATGCCTCATCCTCCATAAGATTGATGAGAGATGAGTCGTGACGTCGGGTGCAGGGACGATATTCGTCGGACTCCTCTCGGAAGCCAAGACGTATCTGAAAAATATGAAACTCACAAAATAATCAAATCATATTACTCCTGAAATAATCATGAAAATCCCTCACTATACATTCCCGACAGACCGAGCAAGTATCGAGGCACGTATCGACTCTATTGATCCCATAGCTTATGGTAAAGATCGCAACTATCTCACCGGGAATGTGACGATGCTCTCCCCGTATATATCGAGAGGATTCATCACTATTCGTGAGATACGTGATCGAGTCCTTGCTCGGGGATTTCGTGCACATCAGATCGAGCAATTCCTGAAGGAGCTTGCTTGGCGAGAATATTTCCTCCGAGTATGGGAATGACTTGGGACCGATCGTATGATGGTCGATATCCGCTTCGATCAGGAGGATGTCCTCACGCATGATATGCCACGAGTATTCTCGGATGCGAGTACAGGGATTGAAGCCCTCGATAGGTGAATAGAAGCTCTCTACGAGACAGGCTATATGCATAATCATCTGCGTATGTATATCGCAGGGATCGCATGTAACATGAGTGGAGCTCACTGGAGGACTCCGAGTCATTGGATGTACTATCATCTCCTTGACGGAGATCTCGCGTCCAATACGTGTAGCTGGCAGTGGAATGCCTGAGCTTTCTCTTCGAAGAAATATATCACGATCCAGACTAATATCAATCAGTATACCGGATCGACTCAGAGAAAGACTTTTCTCGATCGAAGTTATGAAGATATCTGGACGACGAAAGTCCCTGATCATATGCGAGAATATATACCAATTCAGTTCTCGACCCCACTTCCTGAGAGTGACGTATTTACCCTTGATCCAAGTCTGCCACTCTGCATCTATACCAATTACTCTATCAATCCAAGTTGGAAGCAAGATATCCAATCTCATCGTATCCTCGTACTTTCGCCTTCACATTTTGCACGATTCCCTGTGTCAGAGAAAGTCATAGACTTCATCGTCCGTCTCGCGAAGGATAATATCTCGGGAATGCAAGTATTCGTATGAGAGATCGAGGATCTCAGAGATGTGTATCGAAAAATCTCACAAAAAGAGATATACCTCGTCGATCATATCCTCTACTCGGGCATCACAGGAGTCGCGAAGACAGCTTATCCCTATATGATTCCTGAAGTGAGTGCGTATTGTACCTCATTTTTTGCTTATTGGAAGCAGGTTGAGAGGTATATGATGAGATAATTTGATTCCATGTATTTTTCCTATATACTCGCTTCCATGCTGAAGAAGATCCTCATCACCCTTGCTCTCCTTATTTGTATAGGTACTTTTGCAGTCTTCGGTTTTGCTATTTATACTGAGCGTCAAGAGTTCATAGAGCATATCTCACTGCTCTCATCGCAAGATCTTATCCATCAGACTGAGCTCACCACGCTGAAAGAGAAGGTCACTCTCCTCGAATCACAGTACGCCCAAGATGAGAAATATCTCACCTATTCAGGGACACTTCACTATATCCCTCTCGACTGACTCCTCGATACTACCGCTTCAGGATTTCTGATGGCAGATGCCTATGATGCTGTCAGGTTTCACAATACTTCGACAGAGCGTATCACTCTGGATATATACGATACACAAGATATAAGCACCTCTCCACTTTTCAGTCTTCAGATAGAGAGTGGTGCAATCAATTTTTTCTCACTGAAGAAGTCGGGGATGTATGCATATAAAACAGGCGCACAAAAATGAGTGATCATCATCGGGAAAGAATACTTAGATAAGTACAATCTTGATTCCTTCCTAAAGAAAGAGATATTCCCGCTTTTTGATCCGAAGGATCAATCGTCTATCAAAAAAGCACTCCTTCACTTTAAGGAGATCACGATGAATAATGTTCTCATCTCGAAAAACTGCCATAACCTTGCTCATGATATCGGACATGAGTCGTTCCAGAAATACGGGTTCTCTGTCGCGATCACGTGATGACAAGATGATGTCTGTGCCTGATGATATACGCACTGAGTACTCGAATCGTATTTCGAGTCCGAGCCCAAGCTCGTAGAAAATCCAGAGTCTGCCTGTTCGACTATTGAAGGAAAGAAAAAAGGATCATGTTTTCACTGAGTCGGTCATGGACTTATGTTCATATCTGCTAATGATATCGCGGCTTCTCTCGAAGGCTGTCGTAAACTTTCTACTCCTGTTTGGAAGAATCGATGTGCTGAGTGAGTATTTATGGAGCTCTACTCCTGAGATCCGAAGCATGCATTTTGACAAATCAAATACTCCACGGGAGACCTCTTTGTTCCTTGTATCACTTATGGAAGTGGAAGTGAGTGATATGTCTGTGGTTTCTATGCTGGACTCGGGTATATGAGATATGCAAGTGAAGACTATATAGGAGCACTCATCGCATGTGAAAAATGATGAGTATATACTCCTATGTGTATACGATGAGTCGGTCGTGAAATCGCTAAGAGATACATCGGAGATGCTCTCAAGCTCGAAAGTATCTGCTCGAATCTTTCAGATCAAGTTGCAAAAATAAACTGTATAAATTGAGGGGTCAGCTATACGAAACTTCAGTTCGAAGATGAAGCACATCTCATAGAAGGTTATTGTCGTGGATTCCAGTCATTTTCGGAGCTTTGTACCGGAAAAAAGATAGACGAAACGACTCTAGAATCATCAGGATCATTACTCTAAAACACTTATGGCAAAACTCCAAAATCGTAGCCTCTTCATCTTCCGTCAGGATCTTCGTACTCATGATAATACTGCGCTCATCGAAGCGATGAGAAATTCTAAAGAAGTATTTCCAATTTTTATCCATGATACTCGTGCGATAGAGGACTTCGGTATGGATGATCCTCGATTTGGCTTCATCCGAGAAGCACTTGAGTCGATCGATACTGAGCTTCAGAAAGTATGATGAAGACTGACCGTATACCGAGGAAATCCAGATGATATCGTATGAGAGATTATAGAAAAATATCAGATTAATGCGATCTATCTGAATCGGTCATATTCTCCAAGAGGGAAGGAGCGAGATGAGGGTATTATGAATCTTTGTGACTCGAGTTGAGTCAGTTTTCATTCATTTCAAGACTTTCTCATGGTAGAGCCAGAGGAGTGTGAACAACGTAAGGTATTCACCCCATATTCGATGCTCTGGAAGAAATTTATCATAGCGCATCCTGAGAGAATTGAGATTCATGCATTCGATGGAACTCTCGCAAAATGGTATATTCCAAATGATCGACGAGAAATCGGAGATACCATCACAGTACCACATCATCCACTCTGGACGATGCAGTTCGGTCATGAGCGCTTAGAGAGAGACTTTTCTCACTATGTTGATCTTCGCAATCTTCCAGCTATCGATGGTTCTACACGACTCTCTCCGTATATCCGATTTGGGATATTCTCGGTACGTGAGATATATGAGAAAGTGAGAGAAAATCCGACACTCCTCTCTGAGATTATTTGGCGAGAGTTTTGGTATCAGATAGCGTATTATTTTCCATTCACCTACTCTCTCGAATTCCAGGAACGTCGTCGGACGATCGAGTGGGATAGAGATGAGTCGAGCTATGAGTGGGAGATGTTCCAAAAATGAAAAACGTGATATCCTCTCGTCGATGCTGCAATACGTCAACTTATACAGACCAATTGGATGCACAATCGACTCCGTATGGTGGTAGCCTCATTCCTCACGAAGAACCTCGGGGTCGACTGGCGAATGGGAGAGAAATGGTTCCGGAAATATCTCATCGACTATGATGAAGCAGTGAACTTCGGGAACTGGCAGTGGAGTGCAAGTGTGGGGGCTGATCCGAAGCCTGTGAGAATCTTCAATCCGCTCCTCCAATCAGAAAGATTCGATACAGAATGTAAATTCATCAAAAAATACCTTCCAGAACTAGAAGGTATTGATCCAAAAAGAATTCATACTCTTGATCTGAAGGGAGTCTATAACGCTCCAGTGGTCGATCAGAAAGAGAGTGCTGCGAAGGCGAGAGAGAGATATAGGGGATAGTCTCTGTCATTTCGAGCTTGCGAGAAATCATGCCCATTTCGGGTCCATCAGAGTAGGATGTCTCCTTCGTCGACATGACGGGGAGGGTGTGATTAATACTTTCTCTTCTTCGTTTTCGATGGAGTCTTCTTTTCTATCGTCTCTCTCGCAACTCGCAGAAGCATATCTCGATCACCTTCGAGCCATTCAGGATTTACGGCTGCTGTATTCTTGCTTCAAGGGTAAGCCCTAGTTTCTCTATCTTCGAAATATTCGATCGTCTCAGGGAAAGTCTTGAAAAACAGCGTATTATCGCAGACGAGGGCAAACATTCGATCTCCCGAGTATATCCCATATTCTCCAAACATCGCTTTTGTATGAAGATATTGTATTCATTCAAGGCATTCGAGGAAGTACATGAGAGTATCTTTAGAGGTTGCCATGATTTTTCTGATTATAGTGTTTGAGGAATTCTTGAATATTTGGATATGTTTTTAACTTTTTTGCTTCTTCAAGAGTAAAAAATCCTATCTCCATACATTCTTCAGAAGAAGTAAATTCGAAATCATTTACTCTTGTTTCATAGAGCACATTTGCGATATTCCATCACTTCAGATTCGTACTTGTATAAAAATAACTTGGTACTTGAGAGATAGAAACGACTTCAAGTCACATTTCTTCCTTGATTTCACGTTTGAGACATTCTTGAAGATTTTCACCATAGTCCACTCATCCTCCAGGAAGTTCCCAGAGTTCATTCTCTTCTTTCACCAAGAGAAAGCTTCACTCATCATTATGAATAAGTGCTTTTACAGAGAGCCGATAGAAACAAGGTGGGATAGTATACTCCATATAAAAGAATTTCTATATGATCTTGCATGGTATGATGGCATCTTCATCGAATTGGTAGACGGCACAGAGTCTATGATATCCGTCAGCAATGACGACTTTCCCATTCACTTTATCTCGTACGAGGAGAATTGGATCGAGTGGAGTACCTTTTTTGATTTTTTCTTTATCTCGTTTTATATGTCAGTTGCTTACTCAGAGAAGCGAGAGTCCTGAAGAGCGAAATATATCTTTCGCTTTATATTCTGTTTTTGGTACTTCACGGAGGTTCTTCACCATCTCATTTACTACTTTTTCCTCATATATTAGGGAAAGATATGACCATGCTGCAGGATAGTCATGATCTGCAGGAAGTTCATTCCAGAGGATTTTCGTTTCTTTTTTCATATAACTATAAGATTACTATTTCTTAGTATAGTATATTTTCTGTATTATCAAGATCTTTTTCTTCTACATCCTCTTCGATAAATCCGTCATGTTGGAGTTCGATGAGGTGACGGTATTTCTCACTCGACTGTATGAGCTCACTATGAGATCCACTCGCGATAACTTCACCACCCTCAAGCATATATATACGGTCGACATGCTGGATCGTCGAGAGACGATGAGCGATGATGATGCTCGTACGACCTTCCATGAGCTTCTCGAGTGAGTCTTGGATGAGTCTCTCCGTCTCGGTATCGAGTGCACTCGTCGCTTCATCGAGGATGAGGATCTCAGGATCTGCGAGGATTGCTCGAGCTATAGCGATACGCTGTTTCTCTCCTCCAGAGAGCTTCAGTCCACGTTCACCGACCTCAGTATCCCAGCCACTTGGAAGTGAATCGATAAATTCGAGGATATTTGCGTCTTTAGCAGCTTTTCGTAGCTCTTTCTCGGTAATGCCATCTCTCACATATTCGAGATTATGTCTGATCGATTCATTAAATAGTGTGGTATCCTGGAAGACACTGGCGAATCTCTGCCTATAACTTTCGAGAGTGAGACTTTCGATATTTTTTCCATCGATTTTTATACTTCCATGAGTATATTCATAGAATCGCATAAGGAGTTGCACGATGGTCGATTTACCACTCCCTGTATGTCCGATCAGTGCTATCTTTTCTCATTTTTTCACTTCGATATTCACTCATTTGAGTACTTCGCGAGTCGTCGATGGATAGATGAATCATACATTCTCGAATGTGAGAGATTTTTTGATTCCCTTGAATTCATCTGTTCCATTATCTGATTCCGGTTTCATCCTATAAAGAGCTTGAATTTTTTCATATCCAGCAATATGAACCATCATTTCTTGAGTGCCTCGAAATATTTCGAATATAGGTCAGTATATTTTTTCAGTAAAACTAATAAAAAAGAAGAGAGTACCTATATTGATCGTATCTTGAAGTAACAGGAATAATCCTCAAGTTATTGTTATTGCTTGAGATAAACTTATAATAAATCAGTCTACCCCATGAAAAATTACCCAGAGTTTTCGAATGTTATACTGTGCATCTTGAGCTTTTTTGAATCTTCATTCCAGTACCTTAGCTTCGTGGCTTTCTCTAGAAAATATCCGAACCACCTTCAAATTACTAAAGGAGTCACCTATCCTATTCCATAGACTATCCCAATAATTATTTGCCACTCTTTGGTTCGTATACGCACTATTCCCAATTTTATATATTATGAGAAATGCAAAGGGAAGTAGTCAAAGTGAAATAAGAGTCATTTCCACATTTATGAATAAGCCTGAAATGATTAGTATAATAGCAACAGCAAATCTTGGTATAATCCATAACAGTACCTTATCTCCTATATCCCAAACGGCTTCTCAAGCTCGATCGAGAATCTTTTGTTTTTCGCCATGTTGAAGACTTATATGATAATCTATTGGAAGACGCATCATCATTCACATTGATTTGATGATAAAATTAAACCAGTCTCTTTGCGTTCTTTCGAGAAGGTACATTCCATATATGTAACGTACTCATACTGTTGCTGAAATCATCAAAAACCATAAAAAAACTACGAGTATCAATCCATTATCTATTCCTCATACACTAGCTTTATTCTCTAGTGAGTCTACTAGGTACTTATAAAAGTATGGACTAGAAGCAAGAAGTCCTATATAAGTTATCATAAGAATACTTATTCAAATCCAGGCTCTTTTAACAAGGATAAGGTTTGAAACTATATTTTTTAGAGTTGAAAATCTTGTCATAGTTTTTTGATTATTTCAGGGAGTTGTTTGAGGTTTTTTTGTTCGAGGAGGATATCTCCATTTTTTTCATATTCTTTCGCATTCCAGAATTGGTGATTGTGGGCAGAGTAGGGAAGAGGGATGATGATTTTTCTTATGCTAAATGTATCGATCTCAGCAAGAGTCGTAGCACTTCCTCTTGTGATAGCGATATCTGTAGTTCTTAGTAGTGATACGATATCTTCTTGAGAGATCCAAGCGAGAGCTTGGACATTATCTATTTCTTTAAAATCATATTTCATTGATTCATTGAGCTTCCCAAGAGAGATAATCCACTCATATTCACTATTTCAGTGGAACTCTTGGATGATTACTTCGAAAACCGATTTTGCTCACTGACTTCCACATATTACGAGGATATGGGGTTTATTGGTGCTCCATGTTACTCATCATTTTTCACCCTTATTACGAGTTATTGGAGAGAGCATTTTTCCGTCAAATACTCTTGAGAGTATCTGTCATACTACTTCGCACTTTTTTGGATTGAAATATTTTTTTGCACCTTCAAACCCGAGAAATATGATTCGAGCAAATTTAGAGAGGATTCTATTGGATCTTCCAGGAATAGTATCGGACTCATGAATATAGAGAGGGATTCCGAGAGACCATCCTGCTATACCGACAGCGACGGATCAAGGTCATCACTTCGAGAAGATACACACTTCACCCCGACCCTCTCCTCAAGGAGAGTGCGATTGTTTCTGTCATTTCGAGTGGAGCGAGATAGCTAGTACACCACTTGTGGGTGAATCTTGCTTAGTACTTTTAAGCAGGATGTCTCCTCTCGTCGACATGACGGAATAGAGAATTCTCCTTGCTTCGAATATTCATGCTATGAGCACAAGCGGATAGAGAAATATTTCTGGAGAATTCGTTGTCCTCAGTTTCAGTGTAGGAATTGACTTAAACGGGATATTCTTTTTTTTTGCTTCAAATTCCTCATTGGAGTCCTTTCCTCATATCCAGAGAAGTTCCTTATCTCGGAGATCTTCTGTGAGTGAAAGAATCGGCTGTATGTGGCCGCCAGTACCTCATCCGACGAGGATGATTTTCTTATATTTCGAGAGTGTTTCAGTGAGTTTAGGATGCATTAGAGAAGATATTTTTGAGATTTGATTATTGCGATGACACTGGCTCAGTGAGAGATTTTGGAATCCAGAGCAAGTTTTAGGGCTTCATCGTATGGGAGAGTTCATATATTGAGTATTTCTCACTCATCGGGTTTTGCTAGAGTTGTCTGCAGTCCTCTAGCTAGGAATATATAGTTCCTTGATTTTATAACGGAAGTGAATGGATCTATATATCAGAGATCGATCCACTCTTTTGCTCTATATCCTGTTTCTTCCTCGAGTTCTCTTTTTGCACAATCCAGAGGATTCTCGCCATCATCCATGCCGCCACTTACTACTTCGAGCGAATAATCATCAATAGCATAGGCAAATTCATTGGTAGTGATGATATTATTTTCTTTATCTACAGCTATGACAGTCACACCATCTTTCATATCAATGATACCGAAAATTCCCTCTTTCCCTCCAGGTCGAATCACAGAATCTTCACGGACTGATATCCATGGATTTTCGTAGACTTTTTTTGTCGATATGAGTGTGAAGGGATTGATCATATAGAGGAAATAATATTCCTGCATACGCAGAAATGATGAGCCACACTATTCTTCGACTTCATCTTCACCGACGATTTTCTCGAGCATGTCGATGATGAAGTCATAGGTCTCGATATTGGGCTTCATGGAGAGGATATCATCGACTTCGAACCATCTGTAGTCATGGATCTCTTCTTTTTGAATCGTTTTTATCATATCTGACGTTTCCATAAGGAATACATATTCCGTACGGGATTTATCATGTCCTTCTTTATCGGTATAAGTGAGATCATAGATAGCGATAGGAAGGGGATGATGGATGAGCTTCTTCCCTCTATGGTGGAGGATTTCTTCACGATCGATCTCGAAAAACTTCGCCTGAAGTCCGAATTCTTCTCCTATCTCACGTATCATCGCATCGTGGAGTGATTCTCCAGATTCTACATGACCACCTGGGAGTACCCAGGAAGTATCGGGCTTATGCTGGGTGAGGAGGATCTGACCTTCAGGATTGAAGAGGAATGCGCGAACAACTTGTTTCATAAAAATGGGAGGCTAGAAAGTATACTTTATAATACACATATTTTTCTGAGTTCAAAATTAGAGAGTATTCACTCTATGAAAAATCTCTAGAGTGAGCCATTCTTCTATCTTTTTTGAGAAGCTTTATAGCAGATTCTCGAGGGTTTATTGTTTTTTTTGATGGACTCAGGTGTATAGTCCCATAAAAAAACTATACTATCTGATACCTCCCCATCTCATCCATCGTCACATATCCCTCTATTTCGAGCATCGCTATACTAGTGAGAAGATCGGTCATTTCTATGTTGGTTGCTTGGAGTAGGGAATCTACAGTATTACCTCATGCCTCTATTGCTTCATAGATGACTTTTTCTGATTCATTCGAGAATATTGGAGGCGTATTCACTATAGGCGTCATACCAGCACCGATGCTTGATATGTCGAAATACTCTTCGAGTATATCTCAAGCAGATCGTACACATTTCGCCTGACCAGTAGCGATGAGCATATTTGTACCTTCGCTCGTCACCCGATCTATATCACCAGGTACCGCGAATACATCTCGGCCATGTTCGAGCGCGAGCTGAGCAGTGATGAGTGTGCCACTCGATAGTGCCGCCTCTGCTATGAGTATCCCACTCGATAGTGCTGCGACGATCTCATTGCGAATAGGAAAATTATAGAGCTCAGGTCCTATGCCGAGAGGAAAGTGCGATATGAGAGCTCATCCAGATGCGAGTATAGATTCAAATAGCTTCTTATTCGCGGCAGGATAGCATCTATCTATCCCTGTCCCGAATACTGCTATCGTATATCCTCTGTTTTCGAGAGTGATCTCATGTCAGAGTGTATCGACTCCAGTAGCTCCACCACTGATGATTCCTACTCATGCGAGGATAATATCAGGAAGTATTTTTGCGAGGATCTTTCCTGCATAGGGGGTACTCTTCCTCGATCCGACGACCCCTATGAGAGGGATATCAGAACGTAGAGTTCATCGTATATAGAGAAATGCTGGAGCATGACCTATGGATTTGAGTCTTTCAGGATAGCCTCTATCCACGATAGATATGATTTGTATATCTTGTTCTTCGAGATATTTTTGTATTTTTATTTCATCGACTTTCTTATATTTCTCTTGTATTCTCGATTTCCTCTCATCTGGTATCTCCAGAGAGACATTATCCTCCTTTGTCTCTTTCCAGAGAGCTTCTGGTGAGAGAGTTCAGGCAAGAAGCATGTTCTTCAGCTCGAGATGAGTATATCATGATTCGAGGAGATAGGCAAGATGGAGATGAGTACTATCGAGCATAGCGATTTTTGAAAAAATGATTGAGAAGATGTACAGGATTATCTGTAGAAATCCCTGACACATATGCGATATTATTTTTTGAGAGGTACTCTTTTATCGTTCTTTGAGCTTGATTGAGAGATTCACTATATGAGACTTCGTCGACGATACGAGATTCGCAGAGAGTATCGCTATATTTATCGGGATATGATTCATAGGGATGGAGCAAGTGGAGGAGTACTATATCATTGTGTTTTGCAAGTCAGGAGAGTCCTCTATAGTGGAGTATTTCGAGATCAGATGTGACTACTATAATAAGCTCCCTCATTATCTGATTTTCTCTGATTCTTTCAGAAGCTCATAATATACCCATATGAGTATATGTATTTTCGTTATAAGAATATCTATAATAATTGCTCGTATCTCGACAAGCAGTATTGAGCATATGGTAAAAATTTATCTTCTTATCTCCATAGTTAAGAGAAAAATCCCAGCTTTCATCGTAAATTCCGACCAATCGAATCGAGATATTTATCATATCTTCTCGAGATTTAGTATAGAGGGATTCACTTTTTGCAGATTGTTTCCATGCTATATCCCGAGCATCATCGTAGGGAGTTGCAGGGTGGAGGGTATCATATTCACTTCATCGTGCTCTCATTTTCTTCTGAGATCCTATTCAGTTCTGTTTTTGATATTGCTTCGATCGGAAATGTATGATATGTGGCATATATTATGGAAGCTGATAGAATCCTCATCGGGAATACACGGTTCCAAGGTCCCTTGAGAGTATAGCCGGAAAAAGTATATCACACTCTTTTATAAGTGCTCAAAATGATATCTTATTTGCACAAGGACATTGTTCGCATATAGGTGTTGCTATTATGAGTCATTGAGTTTTTGCTTTTTCGAGTATACAGGCATTATTTTCGAGCCTTCCGAGAATTCCTATAATCGTAGGACATCCATTGTCTTTTATTGTGCCTGATACAGTAGGACAAAGATCGTTCGCATCAGCTATCCCATCGCCGTCAGTATCTTTTGTCGCGATCCTCACCGTCATACTTGACTCTGCTTTCTGTCCTTTGGCATCAGTCACAGATACTACTACAGTATATGTCCCTGGAGTATTAAATATATGAGAAGGAGATGATCCCCCTATGCTTGTAGGTGTTCCATCTCAGAAGTTCCAGCTATACGAGAGTGGTCACACTCAGAGAGCATAGCTCGAAAAATCTATACTTCCTCCTGCTCCTATGCTCAGAGTACTTGCTCCTATAGTTACTGAAGGAGGAAGAGTCCCTCCTATACCAATACCTCATCATCCACCTCCACCTGCTCCACCTCCACCACTACTTCCACCTCCACCACTACTTCCTCCTCAACCAGATACTCATCCGCCATTTCCACCACCAGAACTCCCACCCCCTCCACCTGTTCCTCCCCCACCACTACTTCCTCCTCCTGTACCTCATCCACTTCCATTCCCATTTCCTCCGACAGGAGGATTCCCCGCAAGAGTACTTCCATCTCAGATAGAGATCGTCGTAGAAGGATGACTGAGGATAGTTCCACTTACTCGGTCTCGTATGAGAAGATCGACATTCCAGTTTCCTACTCCGAGGCTTCCTGATGGAAGTGTCCCCCCATTTCCACTTATGACCCTTCCAGTCACGCTATCTACTGCAGTCCATGTATAAGTATAGTCTCCGGGATCTGAAGTACGAGGAGTGAGATTAAAACTCTGTCCACTACTAAAACTACTTCATGGGAGTACTTTTCAGTCGGAACCTATGACTTGTATAGTACTTCAGAGAGTAGCAGTATTTCATCCAGTATTACCAGTATTTCCTCATCAGATTATTCCAGGAAGTCCAGGATTTGTATTTATTCCAGGTTCGATTCATTTTGTATAATTATTGATATTGATTACTGGACATCACTTATTAGTCGAAGATCCAGAAATATTGGGACAGAGGTCATCTTTGTCCGTGACGCCATCGCCATCACTATCCTTATCTCCTGTCACTTCGATGATCACTTTTGTTTGTACGGTTTGACCATCTTTGTCTATGAGAGTCACACTTACTGTATATATCCCTGGAGTAGTATAGGAGTGACTTTTATCAGTTATATCTTTCGTATTGTTTCATGTAAGGACAGATGACTGTCTGATCCCATCTCAAAAATCCCACATATACGTCAGAGGTCATGACCCGAGAGCAAAACTCGAAAAGTCTATCGACCCACCTACACCGACACTAAGCTTATTGACAGAAAGCATGATGGATGGATAGATTTTTCCATCGATAGAGCTATTTTTTTTATCACCACCATTACCTATAGGATCTATACTTCATCATAGGAGTGACTTTCCATCAGTGATCAATATTGTCGTCGTCGGGGAGCTCACTCATCGATTGGTCGCTCTGTCAATGATATCGAGTTCTATACTCCAATCTCATGCTCAAAGTGTGCTCGATAATAGGCTCGGATCTGTCCCAGTGACGACTCGATTCGTCGCTCTATCTATAGCTGTCCACTCATATCGATAGTTACTTATTTCTGCGTCCATGAGCGGTACAATTCGAAATTTTTCTCCTAAAGCGAATACGCTCTTATTTATACGGTTTCCACTTTCTCAGAGAATGACGAGAGAGCTTGCGAGAGTATTTTCTATACCAGCTTTGGCACACTGATTATAATCAAACATTTTTGCCGCCATGATCACAAATTCTCCCCTCGTGATAGACTCATCCGGGGCTATTGTATTATTTGCTTTCAATATGAGAATCCCTGCATTTATACCCTTTACAGCATATCCATACCAATAATCAGAGATATCATTTATAGTGATGGTTTTTTTGAGTGTCTTATTGAGATCTTCATTCCAGAGATTTGCTTGACGAAGGAGCATCGCTGCTGCCTCCATACGTGTAGTCTTATTGTTTTGACAGAAGGGAGTACTCTGGAATCTTCCTCCATCCTGACACGATACATTCCCGGTAGTATCGAGGGTATATCACTGCACGATCTTCTTATCGGCAGCATAGGCGATACAATAGTATACTGGATGAGTTTTACTCAGATCGACAAAAGGAGATATCGCATATGAAGCAATATCTCATGGAGTGGGAGTGATACATCGCCTACAGGATACACTTACAGAGAGTCCTACGAAGTCACCACGATCAATCGTATCTTCAGGTCGAAAAAGATGAGATCCGTCATCATAGAGTATATAGTTTTTATAGAGGGTTTCTATAGAAGAATAATATGGACTCGTCGTAGTGATATCAGTATAGGGGAGTGCTCCTGCAGAGACACTTCATCGTCCCAAAATAGAGAAAAAAAGAACGATGAAAAGGAGAAACTTTTTCATAGTCCTGATTATAGCAAGATAGAGCGACTTTTCAAGAAAAAAAAATCCTAAATTACCTTATAACTTTACAAATATATATTTATACTTTTTCTACATCTCGCTTGGCATCTGTATGCCGAGAAGATCGAGTGATTTTTCGAGAGTCTTTGCAGTTTTTTCTACGAGTGCGAGGCGAAATGCTTTGAGATTTTGATCTACTTCTTCGAGGATCTTGGGTGTATGTACATAAAAGCTATTGAATTCTCAGGCAAGATCATAGGCATAGAGTGCGAGATGATGGGGCTTATAGGTATGAGCGGTCACATCGAGAGCTTCCTCAAAATGTGAGAGTACTTGCACGAGAGTTTTATCATAAGATGTAAGGATCAGACCTTCATCATTACGAGTTATATCTGTTCATCCAGCAGTGCTGATCTTTCTCGCTCTTACAAATGCATATTGTATGTATGGTCATGAGTGTCATTCGAAGTTTAGTGCTTTATCCCAATCGAATACCACATCTTTCTCACGATCTTGTGTCAGATAAGAGTATTTGATAGCACCTATGGTGATTGCTTTTATATCAGCTTCCGAAAGACTCATTTCTCATATTCTTCACTTCTCTTCGAGAAGCTTTTTCGTACGCTCGAATCCTTCTTCGAGAAGTGTTTCGAGGAATATCACGGTTCCATGGCGTGTCGACATTGCTCCTTCTTTGAGCTTGATGAAGCCATTATAAGCATGGAATATCTCGACTTCGTGAGTGAGCTCTGGCCATGCTGCTTTCGCAATCCAGAAAGCCTGTTTCAGATGAAGTTGCTGACGCACATCGACTGAGTAGATGATCTTCGATGGATGCCATCCATTCGTGAGGCGATACTTGATCGCTGCGAGATCACTCGTGAGATAGAGTCCTGTACCGTCTTTTTTCTGGAGGATACATGAGGGGAGCTTCGACTCTTCCGGAAATACTACCCCGACACTCATATCTTCACCATTCGAGGCGATAGAGTTATCGGTGGCTATCCCTTTCTCTATGAGTTCTTTCACGATATCTTTCATAGTATACTCGAGATCTGGGTAGTCTTCATCATTCGGGCGAGGAAGTCAGATGCCTTCATAGAAACTCTCACCGATGTTATATGTCGCATGAACATTGAGGATATCGAGCTTCTTTTCTATTTCTGTTATGGAAATACTGGTAATCTTTTTCCAGAGTTCACCACTTTCCTTTTCTCCTAGAGAGAGTTGCTTGAATTCTTCACGACATTGATTATCAAAAACATCTTTTCATTCTGACTTTTCTGTCTCAATTTGCTTTGTTGCTTTTTGATAGAGGGAAAGAAGATATTCAACTCATTTTTGATCAATCTGATTTATGAAGGATTCGATATTATTATTGTTTGAGAGCTTTCCTGCAGCAATAATTCTTCAGAAAATTCCTCCCCAATCACCAAAATGGGAATCTCCGATCACGCGATACCCAAGATGACGATATACATTACAGATGACTTGCCCGATTGATGGAGTACATATGTGTGCTATATGAAGGGGTTTGCCGGCATTTGCCCCAATATAGTCCACTATGATACTCGTATCTTGGCTTTGGCGTATCTGTGGCTCTTCGAGTTCTGAGAAAAGTCAGATCCAGACGATATCAGTGAGGAAGAAATTCACATATCCACCCGTCGCACTCGTACTTCGAAATATCTCACTATACTTCGCGAGTTCAGTACTAATAGACTCCGCGATGACGGTAGGCACGATCTTCGCATCTTTCGCGAGAGGGAAGACATTGATACAGTATTCTCCGAGTTCTGGTTTTGGTGCAGGAGTGATCTCAGGTATGAATTCGCTCGAATAGAGAGAGCTTATCACTTCTTGGATAATGGTTTGGATATTTTGCATGGATTTGAGTATAGGAAAAAGTCGAAAAAAAGAAATACTGCGATTTATTTTGTGAGCTCAGTGAGTATTATTTTGGTGATCTCCTCTGTACTCTCTCTAGAAGTATCAAATATAAGGGAATTATCAGGAAAGAAGAAAGGTTTTTTCATATTTTCTCGAAAAAGATATTCATCAGTCACACTTATCCGAGTGCTTCACTCAGCTTTTGCTTGTATCACTCGTTCTCTGAATCTCTCGATACGGATCTCTTCAGGGCACTGGAGTTCTATCGTGATTATTTTATACCCATTGGTTATAGCTTTTTGGCAGAGGTCAGTATACTGCGCCTCTTCACGGAAGAAGCTATCAGTGATACAGGGGATATTTTTCTCGAAGAGGACTCATAAGAATCAAGACAGGATATCTCGAACTGTCTCGATATCTTTATCTCTATGATATCCAGAGAGATTCCATTTGATACTATCGAAGCCGATATGATAGTATCCTGGGAGATACTTCTGGAGTTCTTTTCGGAGAGTCGACTTCCCAGAACAGGAGTGACCTGTGATGATAATTATATAGGGATGATCCATAAGTATGAAAAGTTATACTTTTTCTACTCGCCACTTTCCGCCTGCTTCATCGATCATCTTCCATCATCGGCCCTGGAGATCGTCACGTATCCTATCTGCCTCTTCCCAATTCTTCGCTATTTTTGCATCGAGTCGGTCGAGTGCAAGCTTCGTGATATCTTCTGGGATGATTTCACTATTTTCGAGAAGGGAAAAATCAAATATTGCGACGACTTCATTCCAGCTTTTCAAGAGGTCTACGAGTGATTTCGCTTCTTCGAAGGAGAATATCTCTTCATCGATCCCACTATTGACATAGCTCTGGAATTCGAATATGATCGTCATCGCAGAGTTCGTATCGAAGTCATCTTCGAGGTATTCGATGAAGTCCTGCATGAATGCTTGTTGATTGTCGCGGAATTCACGAGAGATATCATGGAACTTCATCTTTCCGCGAGCATTTCTCTCACTGCTCGATTCTGGAAGACTCACGATATATCGACCGAGTCGCTTCATCATCTCATCGAGTCAGATAATAGTATTGATTGCTCCATCGAGACGACTATAAGTGAAATTGAAATTTTCAGCGTATTTATTCTGAAGGGCCATGAGTCGGAATCATCTACAAATATTTTTTTCGTTTATAGACTTTCAGTGTTTGATGATATCGCGGAGTGTATAGAAGTTGTTTGCACTTTTTGCCATCTTCTTATTATCCACGAGCAAATGACCTCCATGAAGCCAGTATTTCGCAAAAGTTTTCCCTGTATAGGCTTCTGTTTGAGCAATCTCGTTCTGGTGGTGGGGGAATATGAGATCCACTCCTCCCATATGGATATCGATCTGATCACCGAAAAAATGACGATTACAGGCACTACATTCGATGTGCCACCCTGGTCTTCATTCGATGCTCTTTTTTTCACCATTGAGATTTATACTAATACTCCACTTATTCTCCCCGTCAGTTTCTTTATCGTATGCCTTCCAGAGAGCGAAGTCGGCGACTTGATCTTTATCATATTCATCATTATCGATGCGGACACTCGATATCATCCCCTTGAAGTCGAGATGTGCGAGATTGCCATACTTTTTGAACTTCGCTACACTATAGTATATAGATCCATCTTCTGCAAGGTAGGCGTATCATTTCTTTATGAGTCCATCGATGATCTCACCCATGTCCTCTATGAGCTCGGAGATAGGCTTAATATTATCAGCAGGGATGATACAAAGCTTACTACAGTCCTCGAGGAATGCTTCTGTATAAAATACGGTGAATTCTTTGAGACTCTTTCCTGACTTTTGACTATCTCTTATGGTTTTATCATCGATATCGGTTATACACATGGTACTTTTTGCCTTATATCCGAGAAATCGCATACTCCGTACCACGAAATCATCCATAAGGTAATTACGAAGATTACCTATGTGTGCGTAATTATATGGCGTTGGCCCACAATAGTATATTTTGACTTCGTCTTGTTTGAGGGGCTTGAAGGGCTCGAGTTCGCGAGTGAGGGTATTAAATAGGTGAAGGGACATAGAAATTGATAGGATAATATAACCCACTATATATAAAAAAAATCAAAAATCGACAAATTACCAAAAATATAATTGACTATATATATATGCATGTATAATGATAATCCTTCAACAAATCTATTGAAAACCATGGATAATTTCTGGAAAATTTTTGAGGTACTTTTTGTCCTCGTTGTGGTAGTGGGATGCTGGAAAGCATATCCACTACTCAAAGAATCTTGGAATGCACCAGATTCAGATGACGACCCACCATGATTACCTTATTCATGGAGGGCGACATAAATCCCATCACAAAATAAGGTGGGAAAACAACAAGTCCTCGAAATTGAGGGCTTGTTTGACGTTTCCTATTATAAATTAAGATCCAATATTTGACATTTATATATTTTATAAAATAAGTATTGACGTATGAAGATATATATGCTATAATTATTTTGCTCTTTTTGTAAAGCTTATGAAACATCTCGTTCCAAGACAAAGTCAGAATGGAAAGCAAGAATGGCTCAGCGCACTTTTCACGCTTCTCGTCCTCACTGGTATATACAGCTCGATGGATAATTTCTCTTCTTTTGCAAAGTCAGATTCATCTGATCCGCCGAAGACTGCCTCATGAGAAATATCCTCAGTCGCACCGCCCTACTGGAATAGTACTATGGGCTATGGATTTCGATCAGTCAAATGAGACACCTATACATCTTCTGGAAATCAGGAAATGGATATGGTGCAAGTACGACCTTCTGGACGGACGAGCATAGATCGTAAAGATGTACAAGTATCCTATTATAAGAATACTCCTATAGATCAGATCGATCAATCTCTTGTTCCAGGAAGTCCGCGAGCCTACTCACGACTTCCACATGGTATAGCGGTGATACAGTGAGATCTCGACTCGCCGAGTGCAAAGACGATATTCTCTACCCTTCATTCTGATTAAGTCACCTTCATCTCGTGTTTCTCTCCCGATTATTGGTATATCGGGAGAGTTTTTGTTTGAAAAATCTGAAAATGACGAATTTCATTGTCAGAAAAAAGTTCTCTCGATCAATTGTCTCTATCTAAGCGTACTTCGAGTCATTTTTTCTTCCTCGAACTACTTGTTTTTGAGATTCTTCTATTCTCATGTGAAAAATCCGTGAACCTATTTGGAGAAATCACTATTTTTCATATACTCTATAAGCATTTATAATTGAACATCTTGGGGATGATATAGGATTCGATAAGGAGAATCGTATGGTCTCTCGTGCTGTCTCGGGGCAGTCAGCCTCGTCATCAAATGACAAACAATAGATGCAAATCTTAAAACACTTCGAGTTTCAGCTCTTACTGCACTTAAAAATGCAATGAGTGTTCGTACTCCTTCACTTATTGCTGCCTAATCGCTCAATAAGGTAGCCTTGTCCTAGACATGAGTGCCATATGGCCTGCTACAACCTTTATTTCCCAAAACTGATAGGGAAATGTCGTATTATCAGTCTCATTCTGTAGCTTTCTCGATAAGGTAAAGAATCTGAGTATACGAAATCGGCTCTTCTACTTTTTGTCATTTTTCATGTCCTAGAAAGAGTATCTAAAAATGAATCATAGACAGGAATACACGAAGATAATACCTCTTTACACGCGGGGGCGGTGCCCGCCATCTCCACCATATATCATATAAATGCCGAAATACTCTCCAGCAATTGAGGGTATTTTTTTATTATTTTTGAGGAATGAGTATTTTTCAAAGCAAATTTGTCTTCTTTACCTTTTTTCATACAATAATTGCATTATACGAGTATATTTTTATTATTATGGCTTTCGCTATCGATCGTGTCGAGGCAGCACGGCGCCTCTCTGTATCTACTCGCACCATAGATCGTCATATATCGGCTGGTCGTATCCATACGAAGCGTATAGGCAAGAAAATGTTCCTCAATGAAGATGATGTCGAGCTTATCCGCACGACGGATTCCGATAGGACAGATGAAGAGTATATCGTCATCGATGACTCATCGAAAGAAGAGCATGAAATCATCTCACGTGAGAAGATTCGAGAAGTATCATCTGCAACTTATACAGAGTGACCGAACTATGTGGCACTCTATGAGACAGCTCAGAGAACTATAGGTAAGAAAGATGAGATCATCCAAGATCTTGCTTACAGACTCGGAAAGACTGAGACGGAACTTCGGAACTCGATCCCACTCAGTGAATATAAAAAAACGACATTTCTCCTCGAAAGTGCCAAAGCAAAAACCGATTCTGATGCTATCTCCCTCACTGAGAAAATCGACACCCTCGAAAAAGATATCGTGAAGAGAAACTCTGCTATCCTTGGCCTTGCTATCCTTTTTGTTCTCGTACTCGCCTTTTCTGTAGTATTTTTCCTCTATACCCAATTCGTCTAAAAAATATGCAAAAATATCATACACCCAAACGTATCCTTTTGAAGCTTTCCTGAGAAGCTCTCCAATGAGAGCAATGATATGGTATTGATCCGAAATTTCTCTCTTTTCTTGCAAAGAAAATAGTACACCTGGTCAAAGTCGAGAAACTCGAAATAGTCATTGTTGTGTGAGGAGGCAATATTTTCCGAGGCATAGAGCTCGAGCAGTGAGGATTCGATCGAGTGACAGGCGACTATATGGGAATGATGGGGACGATCATCAATGGTCTTGCTGTATGAGAAGCAATAGAAGATGAGTGAGTCGATGTCCGAGTGACGAGTGCCATACCAACTCAGCGAGTAGCAGAAGAATTCATCCGCCGAAGAGCCCTCAGGCACATCGAGAAGGGAAGAGTCGTGATATGTGTGGGAGGCACAGGGAATCCTTATTTCTCTACTGATTCTTGTGCTGTACTGAGGGCCCTCGAACTCGACTGTGATGTCGTCGTGAAAGCGACGAAAGTCGATGGGATCTATGATAAAGATCCGAAGAAGCATACTGATGCCGTAAGGCATGACTCTCTGTATCTCCACGAAGTCATCCAGAGAGATATCCGAGTCATGGATCAGGCAGCTATAGCTCTTGCTCATGATGAGGGTATGCCGATATATGTCTGTAAGATCGAAGATATTGATCAGATATGCGGAGAAGATATCATCGGGACATTTGTCCATGCAAAGAAGCTCTAATAATAAAAAAGACTCAAATATAGTTGAGTCTTTTTTATGGGATAATTTTAGAGGGTTTTTGCCACTTCGTAATTTTTTTTCTTACGTTGTTCTGTGCCATCACTATAGATGATGGTAAGTTCTATACTATAGATTCCAGGTTTTTCGTATGTATGAGATGTCGCATATCCTCGAGATACCGGAGTATTGTCTCAGAAGTTCCATATATACTCTTCTACTTGTCCGGTGGTTCCATTTGCTTCGAAGTCTATAGGATTTCCGATGATTCATGGCTGAATACTGGGTGCGAAATCTATCGTTTTTACTTGATCCTTAAGAACGATAGTTTTTTTGAGTGAAGTTTTCTCACCGTTTTCTGCTACGATCGTGAGAGTGATAGTCTTCTCTCATGCAGTATTATAGGTATACTGCTGTATTGAGTCTCACTCTGCTGGAGTACGTTTTTCTCCGAAATCAAAAATAAATTTCTTGATCTCGCCCTCTTCTGACTCTGAGAGGGAAGCATCGATGGTTGCTAGAGTCGGTACATAGTCAGAAGTGGTCTTTATCGTCATACGGGGCATAAGACTCCTTCTTTCTATATCGACGATGACTGTTTCTTTGAGGGTTTCTTCGATATCTTTCTCGCCAGGGACACTTTTATTAAATGTATATATTGCTTCTATCGTATATCGAAGAGGTTGATTAAATTCTATTGATATTTTTTCTCCACGACGTTCTTCTGGAGTTTTTCCATTCGATATTTTCCAGAGGACATCTTTGAGTAAGTATCCTGGATTTCCAGAGACAATATCTCGAGCATCAAATGTGAGGCTTTCGGGAGGTATAATAGCATTTTTGAGAATATATGCCTTAAGGCTGTTATCATAGGTTGAGTCATCATTCATGAGGGTTCAGGCATCATTGAGGACTTTTATAGATTTGATAATTGTGAGAGGTTCATTCGATACGACATCGGTCTCAAATGAATACTTCTCCCCATTTGCCATTTCTATAGTTGCTTTGAGGTTCTTCCGGCCATAGCTTGTAAAACTATAATTACACGTATCGGAGTTCCCTCTACATATAATATTTTGATTATCGAGGAGCCATTCTATATTGACTATGCCATTCTGGTTGAGAGTCACTCAAGAGAGGGAGAAACGAAAAGTTTTTTTATCACTTGCATCCTGTATTGCAGTGATTGATCATTCCACTGATTTACTATTTTTTACTTCTAAAAGAAAGAGTCGATCACAGCCGGTTCCGTCAAATATTTTGAGACAGAGTCACTGAGGTATAGGGGTGACTATTTCAGTAATAGAGCTCTCATTCACCTCTTTTCCGCTCGATTCAAATATCCATTTCGGATTTCAAAGTTTTTTTAAGCCAGTTGCATCGAGGGTTACGATTTTCTGTCCACGACTATTTTCCTGATTTTTGATATTTATCAGTCAGCGTACTTCTATATTCGGGAGTATCATTGGTATATTTTCTACCCTTCCATCACGCGAGCGTACAGTATAAGATCATACAATATTATATGCCTTTATCTTCGAGAATCGACATATTGTACTTTGCTCGGTTGCAGGATTCTCTCAGCGTATTATATCTGTACCATTTGTACACTCTGCCTCATCGAAATTCATAGTAAATCACTCTATCGTATAGAGATTATTTTTGGTGAGAAGCTCAGCATTCCTTCGTATATCGAAGAATATATCTATGGGTCATACGATATTTGCCGTATCATATATACGAGAAGCTTCTTTGAATTTCTCACTTACATAGAGATCATGATCATAGATGAGTATTGTGCCATCGGGATTACTATAGTCAGTAGCTCATACTTTCGTAAAAAGAAATGCCCAGAATGCGAGTATAGAAAAAAGCATGATACCTACTACTGCTGCTGTAAGCCAAGAGAGAAGCTTTTTTCTTTTGAGTTCTTTGGGTACCCAGAATGCACGGAAAAGACTGACGATCCATATTATAGAAGTGATCATCATGACGAATCCGAAGCTTCCATTAATAAGCTTTCTCAGAAGATTTTGTACATCATTTGGGTCAATCCCGATTGTTTTTGTAAAAAATATTGCTTGATCGGGATTGAAGGCTATATACGCGAGAAAACTTCCAAAAAATATGATCGATATAAATAAGAGAGATCCGATAAGCCTCAAAAATAAACCTATCGAAATAGGCTCTCTTGGTTTCTGAGGAGTTTCTTCCCTAAGACTCATACTTTCTTCCGGGCTCGTAGGTCATACTAGAGGAGTAGAAGTTTTTTTTTGAGAGGCTTTGAGAATATCAGAGAGGAGAGAGACATGCTGTTTTTTCTCTCCTTCTTCAGGAGGTATAGGGGTATCGCTCATAGAAAAGATAAAAAACGAATATAGATTAAGTATATAGCAAATATCTCTTTCAGTCAAACAAAAAATCCCCCAGGATCAACTGAGAGACTTTCCATATTTACTTGAGCCAGTCTGGTATATCATGATTACTTCATGTAGATGGAGAGTGGGGCTGCTTTTTTATTTCAGATTTCTTTACTTCTTTTATAAGGGGAGTTTTGTCGATTTTTCGATTTTGTTTTACGTGAGATTTTACTTTTGGCTTTTCTTCTTCTGATTCTCTTACCTCCTTTTCTGCTCAGTTCGCAGATTCTCCTGTTTCAATAGAGTTTTTGAGCCAATCTGGAAGTTCTGCATCGGGAGATGGAGCTGGAATTATAGGTGCATCATAAGAAATACTCTCTTCTTCAGGAGGGTCCTTCTGAGTCTCATCACCTCAAGAACTACTTGGTTTGAGCCAGTCGGGTATGAGGTCTTGTTCACTCGATTCGTCAATAAGTTCTTTTGTGCTAGCATTTTGTGTTTCTAGCATCTCTTGAGACATAAGTGGAGTGAGAATTTCCGCAGGATGTAAATCAGTATCTTCTATTTTCTCCCCGAATGATAATGGATCACTATCCATTGAAGGACTTTCTTCTCAAGAGAGAGGATCTTCATTCTGACTAGGAACCTCCATTGCAATACTTTCGGAAAGTATATCTGGTGTATCTGATATTGGAAGTACTGCATCACTGAGTATCGGTGATGATATATCTGTATTTTCTTGTATGGATATACCATCTGCTAGTGGATCATCTTGGGTAGAAGACTTCATGACAATACTATCACTATCATCTTGATTCCATTTTGATTGATCTTTTTGTACTGGTTTAAGCCAATCAGGAATCGCATGAGTAGTATCGCTTGGTATATTTTGAGATACTTCGACCATGGATGCTTCTGGGATACTAAGTGGAGTCGGTTCTCTAGGAGGAGGCTCACTATACAAGCCGATCGAAGCAAGAGGGTCAGGACTTGTCATAGTTTTTTCTGGCACAGGAGTCACGATGCTTGGATTTACAGTGACATTACTCGTACTTGATCTTATGTTTGAAGGTGTAGGTCACGTTTTTAAGTTATTGGTATGAGCTACGGAGTCAATAAGAAAATCTTGAAACCCCATATCTCATTTTTTTCTTGTAAATCGGTATACGATAAATCCAATAAGGAAGAGAGCGAGTATTACACCAATGACAATAATAAAGATATTTACTGTTCCGCTTATAAATCATAGGATACCATTGCTTGCCTCTTTCTCTTTTACTATCTGCGAAAGATCCCCTTCAGGTATACTTTCCTGACCGCCATTTACTATGGTAAGGAGCTGACTTTTTATGATGAGTTTATTTTCTGTAGAAATAGATGCATCCGTCTGTATTTTCTCGAGTATTTCCTTGCCAAATACTTTATTTTCAGCGAGTTTTCCTGGATGTGCTTTTATCCGCTCCAATCTATCCAAGATATAAGCGCGATTTGCACTATCAGTTGCTATAAGTCACTCTATTACATGACTTGCTACACTAATTTCATTGGTTGCCTGAGCATCTCATACAAGGATAAGATCGATAATACTCGAAAGTTCGGCCTTTGTTGCTTCGTCAAAAGTAGTATTTGCTATAACTTCTTTTTGGATCGTTAAGAGTCACTCTGTACGATCATGAATATCGTTCCAGTTTTCGATAAGAGTGTTATAGTACTGAGTAAATATAATTCTATCTTCTGGAGAGAAAGTCCGTATTTTTGCTTGAAGCTTTTCGAGATTTTCTTTATCCATGGTACTAAATGCCTCGCTACCAGTTCCACTTATAGTTGTTGCAGGACTATCGATTATATCAGGAATATAGTCAAATACTACTTGGATCTTTTTTGTACCTACTACCCTCCCATCATCACCGATGATAGTCATTTTTATCTCTTTTTTATGGACTTTACTTTCAGATATATTCTCTACTGAAAATATACTCCCATCCTTATGCGATGGACTCTCCTTATTGTCGATATCATTATCTGATATGGCATCAAGATCGCTATCGATCTTTGTATCCGTATCGATGATATACTCACTTCCATTATTACCATGCATACTCAAAAGGAGTTTATCTCCAGGATTCAAGAGTTTTATAGTATCTCATTCTAGAGCTGGATATGACTGGATATTGATATCGTCGGCTCGTCGTACGACCTCTTCGATCATTGACGGTGTGATTTCTATGGTAGATATCTCATTTATTCATGATTTGATTGTCAGTGTTCAGAGTGAGCCAGTCGAGGCAAGTATCGCATTCGGAACGCTCGTGCCATAGAGTGAAGTTGATTCTATAGTTCAGAGTATCCATTTTGCAGCATCGTAGGTTCACTTGCTAGTATTCATGAAATAGGTCATGTCACCGATACGATATCCTGTGACGTTGGCCTTAAGCTCATTTTTTACATAGATAACTTGGTATTTCGTATTCGTGACGCCATTATTTACTACCTTTACTTTCATGTTATATTTTCCAGATTTTTTATATATATGACTTGCACGTGGTTCTGTAGTTTTCTGGTCGATACGACTATCTCCATCGAAATCCCAGTAGTACTCACTCTTATCAGTAACATCTATATTGAGTATGGTTTTCGCTGATGCAGAAAACTCTACAGTCTCATCAGCTAGGAAAAATCCTCTTTCCTTGTTGAGATTTACGATACTGAGATTGATGAGCGGCATATTAATATTTTGGTCATCGTTTGCCACGATAAGGGGGAGTTGCTCACTCTGGAGTTGACTTGAATCATATCGAGCACCATCATTATCTTCTACTATGACTCAAAAATAGTACTTTTCTGTAACATTTGGGAGTACAAAATTTGTTGTAGGGGATTGAGTAATACGGACATTTTGCTTCTCAGAATCGTTCTCAGTGGTATAAAACCATATATATGAGCGTATAACACCATCGTCATCACGAGCACCATTAGCGACGACATTTGCGATGATTTTCTGAGTATCTTTTTTGTTTGGATCGATAGAAGCTGTCACCGACGTCACTTTCGGTACTATATTTTTGATCTCTATATATCGGGTACTTGTATGGGATGCTCACGTCTTATCACTGCGAACAGTCAATTCTATAGGGAAACATCCGAGCTCTGTGAATTTCTCTGATAAGGAAGGGCCAGTCTTGATTCTATCCATATACTTCCAGGTATAGGAAAGTCCAGAAGGATTTCCGTCTACATTTATTGAGTTTCCTCATTCGAGAGTCGTACTTTCTGCTCTATTGATGACGAATGCTCCATCAGGATTTTCACACGCACTCGGATCATCGAATACACTTCCATTGCTACTTTTTATATCTATAAGAGCGAAAGGACTATTAGTGTCAGTGATATATATCTTTCGAGAGATATGATTCTCTTCACTTCCATCGCCATTTCTTACACTCAGTGATGCCGTATATACCCCAGTTTTTTTATAGATATTTTGTATGAAATCAGCGGTACCATTGATCGTCGGGCTTCCATCTCAGAGACTCCACTCATAGAAACGTGCTTGAGGTGATCTCGCTTGGAAATTGATCATACTTCCTATAGGTGCTGCTCGAGGTGAGATATTGATTCATACGGTGAGGGTAGAAGTGACATCAAAATTCTTATCCATACTCGATACCTTACCAAATCCATTAGTAAGGTTGAGTGAGACAGTATGCGCTCATTTTTCAGCAAAGTTGTATGTTCATATCGCCCCTTCCTTTGTTATATCATTGAGTTCGATTTTCTCCCCATCAATGAGCCATTCATAGGTGAGTCATTTTGCATTATTGCTATCGGGATCGTAACTCCGAGAGGCATCAAAAACTATAGTATTTGGCTTTTCTGTACTTATAGACCGAGGAGTATCAAGATTTATCGTAGGAGATCGAGATTCAATGACAATCATACGACTATCTGTATCGACATTTCCATTGGGACTTCGAGTCGTAAGACTCACAAGGTATTGTCATACTTTAGTGAATTTATAATTGAAAGTACTTCATTTTTTTGAAGTTATAGTCTTCTTTCAAGAATCTACATCTTGAATTTCCCAGTTAAATTCTACATTCGTCATATTTGCGAGATATGATTTTGCACTCATAGGGATTTCCTCACCGATAAATGCCGTCTCTTTTTCTAAAGAGATCACTGCAGCAGGATCTCGTATGAGCAGTTGTATCTGTTTTTGGAAAGTATTTCCTTGATTGGTAGTGATCTCTAGACTCACTTTGTACATTTCAGGATTTACATAGAGTTGCTTCTCTAAGATAGGAGCACCATCATATTCGACGACATTTCCATTTCAGAAATCCCACTTTGTTTTTACTATAGTTCCATTACTGACTGCTCGCGAGGCGCTGGCGTCGAAGAGGAGTCCGATCTTCCCAAGACTCGGACTGACTTTGAGGGTATTGAGATTGCTGACATTGACCCCATTTATAAGAAGGGTGATATTCCCAAGGCGAGGCTTTACCTCGATGTCTTTCGATATAGATAATGGAGTGACATCTGGTCGTCATTTCTTATTGAGACTCTGAGAGGTGACATCGAGGAATACTTGATAATTTCACTCTTTCGAAAAGGTATACGTAAAACTCGGGGTTCTTCAGAGCTCACGACGAGCACCTCAGGATTCTTTCATCCACCAAGTATAGTTATTATCGGGAATATTGATTCCAGAGGGATCTTTGGCAGTGGCAAGAAATGATGTCGTCAGAGGAGCATTCCCACTTGAAGGATTCGCTTCTATAGAAGCGACGATCTCAGATATGACGGCTTCGGATATAAATGCAGCGACTTGAGTCGCAGCATTTTGTACATGAGTCGAGCTGGATTTATTTTTGGCGGCAAGATCAAGATAGAGATCAGCAGCCTTCTTGAGTCATTCATTTTTCGTACCACTCTCTCAGGAATCGGGAAGTCGTAGGTATGCTTCTTGTACAAGACTCCGTACGTTCGATAGAGTTGAGTCTGTGGTAGCATTATTCACTCGGAATTCTCTTTCCATATCTTGAAGGGCTGATCCGATTTTTTGTTTATAGTAGATGAAACTATTTGGGTCATTCTCTACAGAAGCAGCCGTGGTTTGGCTAATAATACTTGATATACTTATACCAATTATCAAACCAAAAAAACTTATAAGGGTAATTATAATCTTTATATATGTATATGGGGGAAGTTTCATAGGAGATTCAAGAAGAGTTTCGATATTATTTTATGGCGTCGAGTATGATTCAGACGATCCAGTACGCAATCCACATAAGAAGTATTCAGACGATGACATAGATGATGATTTGACGTGCTTTTTTCACTTTTTCTTCGTCTCAGCCTCAGGTCATGAGCTGGGCTCATGCATAGATGATATAGACGACTCCGACGAGCGTGACAAAACCAAGGAAATACTTCACGACATCAGTGACATATACTGCTATGGTTTTCTGAGAAAATGTACCGCCGACAGCGTTTTTCGTAGCGGTGAGTCATCCAGAGAGAGTACATTTATTTCATTGACAATATTCGATCTGTCCAGGAGTAGGACAACCAAATCAGAGAGTCCATCCGCCACAAGCGGCTTCGGCAAAATCTACCACACCGACGCTACTCATGAAAGAGAGAAGAGAAACTATAGTTATGAGAAGAGAAGAGTATATTTTTTTCATATGTTTTGAG
The DNA here is from genome assembly GCA_031386685.1 of Candidatus Altimarinota bacterium. Classification (GTDB taxonomy): domain Bacteria; phylum Patescibacteriota; class Gracilibacteria; order BD1-5; family UBA2023; genus JAGOMW01. Next base: position 79,020 of record JANNCQ010000085.1, read on the forward strand.
TATAGCATATCCAAAAAGAATATGCAAATATTAGAAACGATCTCTTAATTATCTGTGTTTAAGCATATTTCGCTTAAAGTTCCTGATAAAGTGCTTTCCAGTTCGCATCCGACATTTTTCCCTATTGTTTTAGTTAAGTTATTAATATCTATTTTTTCACTTCTGTCAATCAAATCTCGAAATATCTTCTCATACTCTGACTTGATATCATACTGGAATACGAATATATCTTCTTGGAGACTTGGGATAAATGCATCAAGACGAGTGCGAGCAAATACTTGAGAGAGACTTGTTTCTTTTTGGGCCTCGGATCTTGAGCGAAATGGCGATATGAGAAGAGGGAATGCTTCCTCTGCTTTTATCGAACCCGCATCACCCATTACATAAGAGAGGAGATCTACGGCTGCATCGAGATTCTCCGATTTCTTCGAAAGGGCAAGATATCGATACTTAGCAATATTCACTCTATTTTTTCAGAGAGAGTCTTGGGGAAGCTTCTCCGTGAGGATGATATCATCGAGTGCCTCTTTTGTAGCGCGTTTTTCTGATTTTTCGAGTTCACGTATAATACTCGGAAAACCAATTATCATAGCAATACGTCCACGAATAAAGAGATCGATCGTCGTGAGTGATGAATCTTTCATTTCTCTATGAATGTCCTGATTGCTCTCAGCGGGTGCTATGTCCGTATCTAAAGCTTGGTTATCTGACTGTGGGATTGCTTGCGTCACTAGGCTTGCATAGGCTAGGTATTCAGAGATCCCAGCATCACCTCCCCCGATATCTTTCGTCGAGCGTACTGTCCCATTCTTCCCCATGAAATACGCGATAATATCAGTGGCGTAGGGGGTATAGAGAGGACTAAATCAAAGGTTTGTAGCTAGGACAGATGGCTTATCATTTGATAGAGCGAGAGTTTCTACTTCGGACCATGTTTTGGGCACAGATCGAAGGAGAGACTTATGGTAGAAAAGTCAGAGAGTCTCATAGCCTATAGGAACTCATAGAAGGGAACGTGTGAGATCCTTACCTTCGCCATCAGTTCGCAGAAGAGGGAGGAATATATCTTCATATTTTTTATCGAAGTTTGAGAGATCTACTACTGATCCAGGAATAGGAAATACCTTTGATTCGAGTATGGCGTCACCACCTCACTCGATCATAAATATATCTGGACCAGTTCACTCAGAAAGAGTCGAGAGAAGTGTACGCTGGTACTTATCATAATCAGGAAATACTCGAACATCGATAGTCGTATCTTTATAGGCTTTATTGAATACAGAGAATTCTGAGAAAAGATTTTGATATTGTTGTGAAGTATCTCCCACTACCCAAACAGAAAGAGTTTTTACTTGTATGTTTTTTTTTGCTTTTCGAGATTGTGAGAGATTCCATATCCCATATATCAGCATGAGACCTATTATCCCAACTATAACTAGAAAAATAATTTTACGAGGAGACATATAAGGAGATTATAGATTAGAAATACATGAGGTATTCTCTTAATAGAAATGGCTTTGTATTTTGGCAATACTGTACATATTTTTCTTATTAAATCTAGTTTTTCTCTATTATTGTTTTACTGCTACGAGCATCTGTACAAGCATACCTCGTGATACAAGAGTTTTTGGATAGAATTTTCCACCACGAGCCCGTATGAGAAATCCATAATCTTGGATCGGTTGATAGAGGGGATTCATCATATCGACATCGGCATATATTTTTATCTGAGAGGGATTTTTTTCTGCACTGGCTATTTTTTTTATCAGATTTGCTACTTCTTCTCGGGTCATGATGTGCTCAGGGTATGCATAGTTTCACTCGAGAACTCCTCTACGGTATGCTACAAGTGCATACCCCTGAAGATCATCTCCTATAGCAATATCGAGAAAGTGACTCGTTCCTGTAGAAGGTGATATATCAAAATAACGCATAGTATTCATGAGGGCTTCCCTATAGGTGATTATATCTTTCGTTCAAAATTGTAATTGTTCACGGAAGAGACATTTTTTATCAACGAGAGGATACAATACCATTCAAAAACTACTCTTGTCACTTACGTCTGGAAAACGTTTCCCGATACATTCATCTTCTTGAGTTATATAGGAAGCAATAAATTTTGCAGGAGCTGCTGGTAGACTCGTCGATATTGTCGATTTTGCTACAGGCCTTTCTGGTATTACTATTTTTAAATCGGGGCGACTCGTGGTATCGAGTCCTCCCAAGTACTTATTCACAAAGAGCAGAGGATTTATAGTATACTTTGCGGCCTTATCTTTATTGAGTCCTATATTTACCGCATCATAAAAACCTACACCGGCTGATCTCGATTCTGAAGAGGTAAAATGCCAGTATGGGTGGAATGGTGCATCGGCAGTATCTATCTGTAAGTGAAGGTGAGGAGTGGTAGTAATTCCTGATATACCGACACGACCGATCATATCTCATTTTCTTACTTTATCTCACTCTTTTACCAGGATCTCAGAGAGATGGAGGTATCCTGAGTAGAGGCTTATATTTCATCTTTCTGTAGGGATATTATCATGACGTATTACGATATATTTATTCCCAGTAGCATCTCATTCGGTAGTACGAGTTATGACTCCATTTGCGACTGAAAGTACAGGAGTCCCTATAGGGGCCCTGATATCTACACCGAGATGTCATCCTACATTCTCACGATAGTCAAGTTTGTAATTCCCCATGTATGGAGTTGTATAGGTATAGCGTATTATGCTGGTAGATTTACTTGTATTTTTCTCATCCAGAAGTGCTAGAGGATCGTAGAGAGGTATAGGGAGGAATTCATTGATGCTGATATCTTCAAAACGTTTTGACTTATCTTGGTTTACTCCGTGAGTCCAGTCAGGTATATATGCTATAGGAAGCGTAGTTCCATCAAAGGGATCTGGAATGATTTTACTAGAGTTATCATTGACTGCATTCATGTAGGGTATCCATACTTGTCTTACTGCTATGAAACAAGCAAGAAAACAATTGAGTACCCATATAATTAGAAGATAACGTGAGATGGATCGTATAAATGGATTCATGGAAAATATTTATTTTTGTATTTTTATTTATCATAACATATTTTACTCTTTCGTGCAAATAATAAAAATCTCGGAAATTATCCGAGATAGACATTATTTTGAGACTGTATCCTGATTGCTAGTAGTAATGAGATCCTTCTTTTAAAAGTTTGATTTCCAGTTCGTAAGAGTTGTTTCTAGTATGACGTTCTGAGCACGGCCATCAGTCCATCTGACGATACTTTTTACCAGAAGTATACCAGTCTGAGTTCAAGGGGAAGGTATACCGAGAGTGAGTTCACGAGTGAATATCGTCTTACAACTTTTTTGTATAAAAGATGTACACTGTCAGGAAGTTGTCCCAGTCTGACTATAAAACCCATTACTATCGAGATTAACTTGGTAAGTATTTTTATATGCTGTCCAAGATGAAGCAAAGTTTATATTCGCTGTCCCAGAGAGAAACCAAACACCGTTAGCACTAAAAATTATATTTGAACCAGTTCAGAGTATCCCTGCAAATGAAGGATTCCCAATGCATCCACTGTCATACTTATCTACTTTCCAACAGTTTGCTTTATCACTAGAAAATCTGAGCCAATTTGTATCTCTGATATTTGTCATTCCCTCTATCCCTTCTCGTGCTATATTGATGGCTTTTATTTTATTTTCAGTATCTCGTGTATAGTTAATCCCTGAACCGATTGTCTGAAGGAGGGCGGTAATACCGAGTCCAAGTATCGCAAGTACTGCCATCAATTCTACGATAGTTACTCATTTTTTATTTCTGAGAATTATGTCTATTCTCATGAGAGAGTGGAAGTACCTCATTCTTTTATTATAGTAAAGAGTTGCGTCGAAAGGAGAAGATCATTTGCTCAGTAGAATTTAATCTCATAGAGATTAAATCCTTCTTTCATAGTCCCATAAGAAGTATTGGCATAGTAATACCAAGATGTACTATTCGGACTAAATTTTTTCAATCTAAAGTTATTTACTGTGATATACTCCACTGTACTTTTGGGTACAGATCATGATACGGTTACAGAGTTAATATTTGTCTTATAAGGATTTTCTGATGGGCTGAGTATACGAAAGTTCTTATCTGATGTAGGGAATGTAGTCGGTACAAGTTTATCTGTACCTTGTTTTTTATCTCCCGAGTAGAGAGTGAGGACACCTCTTTCTATAAGATTCCCTCATTCATTATATGCCTTATAAACTATATCGAGACTATCACTTACTATGGGTATACCAGTAACAGAGAAAGATAGAGATGCTTTAACAATAAGGGCTTCTCGATCGTTTATCATCACTCGTGATACGAGTGGATTGAGTATTTTTCATTCCACCTTTAGCGATCATCCAGATACTACGGCTCCGTCTAGAGGACTGGTTATAATCAGCGACTTCCCTCATGTTAGAGTGAGAGATGGAAAGATACTTCCAGTTAAAGAAGGTGCAATCGTGATCCCAGTCTGAGCTTTTGTTACATTTTCATCGAGTATTTTTTGTCCATCACGAGCAATGAAGAATGGATTTTGTTTGATACTATCATCAATAGTAGCGCTTAAGCTTGAGAGTGAAGTTCATGGATTTATAAGATCAGATTGAGATACCTTTATACCTTTTCCTGCCTCTAATAAGTAATCTCGAGATCCACTTGCTCGTACTTGAGCATCTCACTTAAGGACATAAGCTATACTAAATATCATTTGTTGTTCTACGAGAAGTATGTCTCATCCACTCAGAGCGAGGTCGATATGTTTGAGTCGAATGACAGAGTCTTTTGCTGTTTCGATCCAACTTCGGCCCTGAATTATAGTAAGTGATGCCCCCGATCAATCCATGTTTTCGTACGAAATCACTGCTCATTTATCTGCCCAAATATTGAGACCACTCCCGGTGATGTGAGCATTTCCTGATAATATAGAGATAAGACTATCAGATGAAGTGAAGGTATCGCTCTCAGTGACGTCTCGTTTCTTGCCGTTTATATTTGTTATCACTATTTTTCATGATCCAGATATTGATAATCAGTTTTTTAAATCATCATTTGAAGGGGTGCTTCAGAAGAAAAATTTCACTATAAAAATTATACCTATTATTCCTATTCATAGGAGTATCCAATAGAGTATTGATGGGGTATTACGAGATGGAGAACGTCCATGAGATGAGGCGTAGCGCATGGCAATTGAGGTAAATTATTATTGTTTTGGAACAATGGATTCGATTACTGCATATGTCGCATCTTTTCATTCTGGTATGCGTATGCTGACGGTATCTCAAACATCGCAGTGATGAAATGTGACAGCCGCAAGAAGAACATTATAGGTCTTTGTATCAGTTGTAATTGAGTATTTCTCTCAATTTTTTGTTACGATGCCGATTTTACTTTCATAGGGAATTTCCCCAATGATTTTATAGAGTATTTTTCCATTTGATTGGACAATTGCTTTGAGCTTGCTTCCTTGTACGAGAAGGGATTTTGATGAATAGTTCTGGGGTACGGGATATATATTTCCATCTGACCCGAGCATAGAATCGCCAGTGAATACTCATTCTACAATCTTATCATCTCATTGTTGATATGAAGAAAGTCCATCTGTAGAGAGATCGAAACTACTCTCACCCTCTTCTCCAAGAATTCAGTTAAGGATCTTTTTTGCTGAAGATATAGAGTTTTGTGCTGAGTGTATGAGATCACGAAGGGCTTTTATTTTTTGTTCATCCATATATTGAGAGAATTAGAGTATAGGTATTGAAAGGTCTGAGTTTCTTTTAACTTTTCGAGTATAGTCTTCTTTTTGTATCTGTCGAGGAGAAAAATGAGAGAGAAAGAAAAAGAAATTGACAAATACTATGAAAACATAGATAACCTAGTATCAAGAATTTATATCGATTAAATTCTTTACAATATTGAGGATTTCTTCATGATAAAAAATAGATACGAGCCATCCTATGGCAAGAAATGGCCCAAACGGAACTTGATTTTGTAGAGTTTCTGATTTTCCTTTTACTATCAAGTAGATTATACCAAATATACTTCCTACTATATAGGCAATACCAAAGCTTACTATAGAATGAATTATCCCGAGAGACAATCCTATGAAGAGAGCGATACGTAAATCGCCTCAACCGATCCATGTTGGTATTTCTTCATTATCATCTGTTTTTTCTCATCCTGAAGGGGTGAAGAGAAGTATGAATGGAAAGAGGAAGTAGGAGAATAAAAGCTCGAATAGGTGACGAATCCTCCTCTTTTTTATGAGATACCATCCACCGGGGAGGAGTATTTGGAGATAGAAGAAACTATATAAAATCCACGCTGCAGTAAAGTGATCCAGAACAAAGTCAGCTATATTCCCCGTATAGGTGGATCGATCAAAAAATAAACTTTCAATTGGTGTAAAATAGAGAGCTCATATGAGGAAGAGCGCATAAAGGTATATCCCAGGAACGATAATTTGATCAGGTATCTCCATATATCGAAGATCATAGAGCATGTATACCCCAGTCACAAACCCCATGGCAAGTATCACAAAGTGAGATAGGGAAAACGGTATACCTCAGTTCTCTAAATAAGAATATGATAGAAGGACGAAAATACTCGCCATCAGTAGTTCTGACAGAGGATAGAAAACTGGGATTTTTATCGAGCAGTGCTTACATTCTCACTTCTGAAATATATAAGAAAATAATGGAATGAGTTCAGAAGCTCAAAGTCTATGCCTACACTTGGGGCATTCACTCCGTCCCATGAGGATGCCTCATTTACCGCTATGCCACCTCTCGACAAGTACAGTAGAGAGGCTTCCGAAAAGAAGACCGAATATAAAGATGAGAATAAGAATAGGGAGCATATACTAATTACGATAACTATAAGTATGACGAGCATCGAGTATACTTGATCGTACAATCGCATATTCGTCATGAGAGAGAGTTTTTTCAGATAACATACTTTTCATACTTCAAGAAAGCGTGAGTCTATAGAATTCAGAAAGGAGACTACTAGAAGAGTAGTAAGACTTATTTAGGTATCATAAATTTTTCATTATTCTTGCTTGCATATATGTAATAAAGTATACTTTTCATACTACAGAATCAATATTATTTATAAAAAAATAAATATCTCTATAGAGTCATAAATGTTCTACCCCATCTGGAAGAGCACTATAGAGGATCTGGAATAGGTGCAGATATTCTGCAACTTCTTCATATGACCACCCAGAGAGAGAGGGGATATGAATTATATCTATTTTCTTCAGCTGGTTCTGTCACTGAGCTCTTTCGATGAGAGCTTCTATATTACTTCATATATCTCCTCAGTGATGTCACTTCTCCCATGTAGTTATCTTTCAGAAGTCTTGTGAAAATAGAACTGTACGTATCTGGTTATCACGTATTATCTGTCGGTAGAGGATGATTGCTTGGACTCTGTACACAGTATATTATTGTCGAAGAAGTATATTATTATCTACGAACTCAAATAGTAGATCATAGACCCCCTTTGATGTCAGTATATATATAAGACCATCTCTAGAAATAGCTATATCTCTAATTGCATCAGTCGTAGAGAGCTCTATCTGTGCTATATATGTCCATGATTTTATATCTTGAAACCGTTTCGCATCAGGCATGAAAATCCATACACGATTTCCATCGAGTACATATATATAATTAAGTTCTTGGCGGACGATTATTTTTGTAGAATCAGGATTTTTTCCGATAGTATATTCTCCCGGTATTTTATTAAGAAGTACTCATGTTTGAGTGCTATTTGAAGAAAGAAGACGTATGATTTTCTGATCATTTTTTATAATATAAAATCCACCATCGATGCCGACATCTAGGATACCTGGGCTTGGATTTGAAAGTACTGGAGTTTTCGCAGAAAAACCATTGAGTCACGGCTTATGCTTATATATTTGTCATTCTTTCTTTCCCCAGAGATAGATATTTCCATTAAATGTATCAATCTTATCAGCCTTCTCCCATCAGTCTTGCCCTGTGACATTGATATAGGAAATATCTGCACTTTTTCTCGATGCAATGATACGATTTGATTCTGTAAGAATATAGAAGTTCCCATCATCAAGTACTGTATAGTCTAGTGCTACTTCACCGGAGGGATAAGGCTTGAGTTTTGTGGTCGTATCTCCGATAGCGAAGTCAGTGATAGCTCACTGAGCTCCAATAATAAGGAGTTTTTTCTCACGCTCATATATTCCTATCGGTGGATTTTTTTCTGCATCTATGGGTACGAGAGATTTTTTACGTGTGAGATCGACTGATTGGATGTCGTAGATCTCTTTTTTCATTGCTTCTATTTTATCTCTGAGATCTTGAACATCTTTTGTATAAAGCTGTTTAGAGTCGAGGTCTGTCAGTATTTTTTCTGCATTTTTAATACTTGCATCGAATGCTGAAGGATTTGATGCAAGTTTTTGACTCGATTCTATAAGAGTATTTGCTTCTATGATTTGATTCTTGGCATCTTTTGTCTGGGAGCTCGTAATGCTAAAAAGTGCACTTATAAGATAGGATATAAGTCAAAAAAATATGATGACTCATACGATAAAAAATAGGGTAATAAATATATTTTGTTTTTCATGAAAAAATCAGAGAGAAGATTCCCTGAGATCACGTATTTTTTTATGAGATAGTATTTTTTGTATGATTTTTTGTATTTTTTCTCCAGCATTACTTACTTTCCCATTCATCATTATATGACTTCACCCTCCTCGTATTGACACAGATTGAGATCTGCGTATTCGTACGATGTGGACGGTTTCTTCTACTTCTCTCGCAAATACTTCCTTGGTCATTTCACTAAATATAGCGCTTTCAGTAGAGGCACAATCACTATAGAAACTATCTCAAAGTATGCCTTCTAGGCTTTTTGATACGATGAATACACTGCTATCGAGTGGGATATCTCCACTCGATATAAGCTCGAATCTATGATGTCCACGAGTATCTTCATGGATATTGGTCGGTATAGCATCGATCTCTTGAAGTATCACCTCCGACTCACCTATACTCGATACCATGAGATGCCCATCTCTTTCTATTGCGAGTATGATTTTTACAGTTTCTTCATCAGTGGTTGCGAGATTCGAGAGAAAGTGATTGTATTTCTCTGTTACGAACGAGAAATCAGCATCTTCTTCACCGTGTTTCCATGATGTCGATGATATTGTCTCAAGCAGATGGTCTTCTACGACACTCGTCACACTCTCTCTTCCTGATGCAATGATACAAATAATCGTGATATCTGACTGAGGGTGAAGTACATGCGATCGTATCGATACACTTGTATCTGGATGCTGGTAGCGTATGATGTCTGTCGTTATGAGAGATGACACTTGGATATATATTTTAGCTGGAAAAATAAAAAGAGTAGATACTCTCCTAGAGAGTATCGAGCATATCTATAATCGTTCCTGCTTCTTCTTTTGAAGTATCACTTTTTTCTTTTTCCTGGACGTTATCCCGAGCTTTCTGAGACTGAAGTGATTGCCATTGTATAAGATGTTTTTCATTGAGAGTCTTGATCTCTTCTTGGTACTTCATATTGAGTTCTTCGAGTTGACGGCGCTCAGTCATCAGTATATTGAATAGACGATCTATCTGTTCGTCCGTCATAGAAGGAAGAATATCGAACCAATACTGCTTTTCATTATTATCTATTGATTCGCTCTGGAGTACAAGATCGACAAGTTCAGGATATTTTACCTGTATTTCATCGAGTATTGTGAATGTGAAGTCATTTTGAGTTATCTGAGCCATAAAATGAGAATACGTAAAAGACGATATAAAATCCTATAAATTGTATAGAACTTTTGTTTTTATGCAAATCAAAGATAAGGGGAATAGAGGGTTGTCCAGAATGATATTTTATATACTCATTATTTCTCTCTATGTGCAAGGGATTATCCCGAAGAAATATCTCTATTATTCGCATGTCCCGAAAAAGAGTGCTATGATTTTTTTATGTGATATCGATCATTCATCATCTCGTGAGCTCTCTTTCTCACGCTTTCCCCACTTATTGTTATGGGTATTGATCCGACAACTTCATGAAGAATTATCGATAGCTTTAAGCGAGAGCAATATGCTATACTCTTCGAGAATCTTCCATTTGACCAGAGTGGTGCTACGGAGATATATGAAAAAGAGTACATCCTCAATGGATTAGAATGACTGCGTAAACGACTCGAAGCAACGGCGAAAGTATATCAAGCAAAAAAATCTGCTACAACCGATAAAAAAACGTGACTCGAAGAAGCAATAAATACTCTCGAAAATAGTATTGCTGATACTGCAGCAGATGCCTATAAGACTGAGCGATCGATGCAGGAAAAAAATCTGCGCATAGAAGAATATCAAGATCTTTCTATTGATCTTTCCATCCGTATAAAGAAAAATCGAGCGACTATACTCACCTACCTTGCTAATATTTACTCTCAGGGGACATTGATTTTTGATGAGCAAAATACGATCGATATATTCCAGACACTGATCATGACTGATACAAAGAGCGATGCGATATCGACTGATATTATCTATAAGTCGCTTGTGAGTATTCTTGGTCAGAAATTTATCGAGGATTATAGAAGTCTCATGAAAGAGTATAACCTTATCCAGCTTCACATACGAGATGAAGTCGCTCTCCTAGAAGCAGATAAGCTCATCTTCGAACGACAAAAGGCAACACTCATATCTCAGCGTGACTATAGAGAACTGCTCCTCGAGGCGACGAAGTGACAAGAGGCTCTCTACGAAAAGTATATCGATGCTCAAGTAGAAACCCAAAAACAAGTAGAGGCAGCATGGAAAAATGCATCAGAACAATATGTCGTATCGATCGAAAGTCTTCTCGAAAAAAATGGATGTAACAAATGAAAAAAGAACGGAAATGATATAGAAAAATGTAGTAATATACTTTCTTTTTATAGAAATGAGCGCGCTCTCAAGGAAATAGAAGTATCGACTTGATCTACGAATATTATGTCTTGGCCTATACGTACCCCTACGAGTATATCTGCATTTTTTAAGGATACTTCCTACTTCAGAGCTGTATGATCTCAGCATGATGCGGTAGACATCCCTACTCCTCAAGGGTCCGATGTACTTGCTACTATGGATTGATATGTACACTATATACTTCCACCAGTATCTGGGTGATATTCATATCTTGTTTTGAAGCATCCAAAAGGCTATATGACAGTCTATGGACACCTCTCAGAGATATCAGTATTCCCTTATCAATTCGTAAGGAAATGAGATGTCATCGCACGATCTGGAGGTGCCCCTGGTACTCCTTGAGCTGGCCCTATGACGACATGAGCCCATCTTCATCTCGAAGTATGGAAGGATAGAGAGTCCATCGATCCTCTTCGAGTACTCGATACATCGATCCTCGACTATGCGAATCTTCCATCGAGGTACCAAGATAAATTCATTTCTGATATTGTAGAGCGAGTCGGGACAGGTGCTGATATTTCAGTATATAATAGAAAGTTTATCATCAAATGAGATACAGAGGAAGCCCGCCAAAAGTATCTATTGCATACGTATGCAACTCGTGATTTTCAAAACTGGGATCTTTGGGTCGACACCGCTCTCGACGCTCGTATAGATCCGAGCTTCATCATGTGTGTATGACTGGCTGAGACGACCCTCGGGAACTACCTCAAAACTCCATATAACATAGGAAATGTCGGAAATACAGATAATGGAGATACCGCATCATTCGGTGCACCAAAAGAAGGTATCGAATGGATGGCGTCGACATTTAATAATCGGTATCTCTCCCAGTATAAATACGTCAGTGAACTCTCTCGATGGGGAAATCCTGACGGAGTCATCTATGCTTCGAGTAATGCCAACTGGCATAATAATATTATTCGATGTATTTCTTCACTCAAATGAAGATTCGTAGAAGATAAATATGATTTCCGAGTGACAGCAAAATAATTGCTAAGAGAAATCCTCCTCAGAAAATGAGAACTTAAAAAATATTATAGATAATGTGAGACTTGCTCTCAAATAAACTGCTACTTTAGTGGTAATGCAAATCTGTACACATCTTTTATACGAGACGTCTAGTGATTTTCCCTTATCTTCCCTTGATAAAGCTTACCCGGTCTATATAATAAGCGTATCTTTTTCTTTTCTTCATGCTGAAGGCTCGACGACTTCTGCTTCCTGCTTTTCTTTTCCTAGCCTTCACTGGGGTTTTTTATATGATTTGGGCTGCTGAAGAGACTTTCCTCTCGAAGAGCTATGGAGATCCTCATATCGCAGGTATCTTCAATACATGAGGGAATGCTGGTATGATATCTTTCGATGAGGTGCCATATGGATATTCTGGAGCTCAGGTGATATGATATGGGGGCTCTAGTGTCACACTTACGGGTATATTTTGGATGGAGACGACTGGATGGGCATCCTTCGGAGAGAGTCAAGTCATGATGATTCCACCAATCTCATGAGATAATATCCGTGATCCCTGGTATCTCTCTGGGTACGCTTGGAGCCCCAATGCTGGGTGGATCGCCCTCAATCATGGAGAATATTATGCATCAGGCGTAGCTTTCATGCCTGATACCAGCCGATTAGTATGATATGGTTTTAGCGAGAGTCTTGGCTGGATACCTTTCTGAGAATATGGTGGTTCGGGTGTTGCCGTGAATATGAATGATGGTTTCATCGGGAAAGTATCGATCTTGTGATCGATTTGATGATCGAAGACCTTCAATGTCCTCTATGAAGTCGGAGGATCATTTAATAATGTCAATATGACAGCATTCGTGAATCTTGTCCGGAAAAATATCACGATACTTCTACGAAATGCTGGTTCAAAAATCAATACAGATCTGACAGGACTTGCAGCCCAATCATTCAATAAATCAATGATATTTCGAAATGAAAATAATTCAGGCTCTCTCTTCTTAAAGTATTCATCTATAAAGGATGCATTTAATTTTGATCTTTCAAGGAGTCTTATCGTCATAGGAGCAGACATATACATAGATATCGATGTGTTAAATACTCTCTGAACTTCTCGTGCTATCATTGCTCTCAAAAATGAGAAAGGTGAGTGAGGAAATATATATATTGACGGATCAGTCAAAGTCATAGAATCAGTACTCTTTTCTGAAAGATCGATCATATCTGGAGCAGAGTTCATCACGTGATCACTCTCTCCCTACTACGTCTCGAAGAAATCCGTATTTCTCGATATTCCTCGTAATCAGCTCTATATCAAGTGAGCAATCTGAGGATTCAATACGATCGGATGAAGCTCGAAAAGTAATGGTGCTGTATGTCCATATTTGAGTGACAATGCTGCACTCTGTAGCTATGATAACTCTATCAAATATGACTGGAACTACTTCCGCATATACAACTGATCTCCGGCACGGAGAGCCTACCCAAATGATTCGAAAGACGCATACTCTGTAATCATAGAATACGATCCTCGTATCATCCAAGATCCACCTCCAGGACTTGAGACACTCAATTAAGAGAACGCTAATACCTTCAATATCCTCATCGCTATCTCCCTCTACTTCTTATTTTCCATATTATGTCTCTCTCTCGTATCTCTCTCATCGTCGCTATACTCACTCTCGGTATCGCCCCTATGACAGGAGCAGTCAGCTACCCATCGTCTGGTCCTGCCTGAAGCTTCTCAGGATGAAGCTTCGGGACATACTTCAAAAATCTGGTAAATAACCCTTGTCCTGTATGATACTATGTATCAGGATTTTCTGATGGAGCAGGAACCTATAATAATGGAGCGACAGAAATATTAGTCCCGTATGCTGGGGCTATATGTACGAAGATTATCTCTGCTGGATGATCTTTCGGGGATACCCTCTACTATAGTGGATCGAGCTGGGTCGCTACGAATGTCATCTACAATAATGGTGTAAATGTGGGTATATGACTCGGAGGGATTGTTCCTCAGGCAAAACTCGAAGTCGCAGGAGGGATAAAGATAGGGTATGATAGTGCAGTATGTTCGCTCTGAAAGGCTGGGACTATCCGTGCCAATGGAGTAGATTTTGAATATTGTAATTGATCTGATTGGTGAGCTATTTGAGCCTGAGGAGGTGCTGGATGGTGACTCACGGGGAATGCCGGTACAAACTCAGGGACGAACTTCCTCGGAACAACTGATAGTCAGCCTCTTATTTTACGTACAAATAATACTGAAAGATTTCGCGTGAGTTCAAATGGGAATATTTCATGACTAGGTGCTTCTTCTAACATAACCGGTACAAATCAATTTGCCTTCGGTACCAATGCCTGAGTAAGTATGAGTGGTTCAGATAACGCTGCTCTATGATGATTCAATGCAGGAGGTGTAATGTGAGGATCAAATAATATTGCTCTATGAGGATTTAATGCTGGAGTAAATAGTAGTGGAAACTTTAATTCATCTCTCTGATGATTCAATGCTGGAATCCAAATGACTGGAATTTATAACGTTGCTGTCGGATGACTCAGTGTAGGCAACCAAATGAGCGGAAACTATAATACTGCCTTATGAGGAAATAATGCTGGTTATATTATGCAGGGGAATTATAATATAGCCATAGGTACTGCTGCTGGTACCGGTATGACCACAGGAAATAATAACATCTATATCGGAAGCTATGCTGTGGGCAATGCCAATCAAGACAATCAATTCTCGATCGGTAATGTCATCTATGGCTCAGGCATGGGTACGGGTGGTTTCACAAATGGTCGAGTCGGTATCGGTACGGCTTCTCCGAGTGCGAAGCTCGAGGTCAATGGTACGGTCAAGATCACTGATGGTACTCAGGGAGCTGGGAAAGTCCTCACTTCTGATGCTACTGGTCTGGCCTTTTGGCAGACTCCAAGTAGTGGCGGATCTACTGGATGGTCACTTACAGGAAATTCGATCGGGTCGAGTGACTTCATCGGAAGTACGAATGCTCAGGACATTGTACTCAGAACGAACAACACGGAGAAACTCCGTATCCTCTCCTCGACTTCTTCTACATGAGCGCTTCTTTTCCTCTCTGGAGGTGATGCGGTTATAAATGGGCTCACGGTAGGAAGGGGAAGTGGACAGATATTTTCGAGTACTGCCGTAGGAGAGAGAGCTCTATTGTCCAACACCACAGGAGTCGGCAACACCGCAAATGGATATTTTAATCTCTCAAGCAATACCACTGGAAGCTATAACACCGCAAATGGATGAAGTGCACTCAGATCCAACACTACGGGACTTTGGAACACCGCAATTGGAAGTCAGGCCCTCCTTAACAGCACCACGGGAAGTTGGAACACCGCAATTGGATGAATGACTCTCAGCTTTAATACCACAGGATGAAATAATACCGCGATCGGAGGAAGTGCTCTTACTGCCAACACCACCGGATCCAGCAACACCGCCAATGGTGACTCTGCTCTCCGAGCCAACACCACAGGTTCTGGCAACATAGCTGTGGGATTTGAAGCTCTCCGTAGTACCACTACTGTCGACTTCCAGACCGCAGTCGGGTATCAGGCACTCAGAAGCAACACTACGGGTACTAGTAATACGGCGGTGGGGTATAGAGGCTTATACTCTAATACTACAGGAACTCAAAATACTACTATTGGTAATCTCTCGCTTTTCTCTAATACCACATGAATAAATAACACGGCTCACTGATTTCGAGCGCTCTATGCCAATACTACAGGAATCTCGAATACAGCAGTCTGACTCGGTGCACTCGAATCAAATACTACAGGAAACTACAATACAGCAAATGGAGTTTCAGCACTTGGTAGCAATACTTCATGAACGATGAATACCGCAAATGGGTCTAGTACCCTCGAACTTAATACTACTTGATATTGGAATACGTGAGATGGTGCTTTTTCTCTACGCAATAATACTACTGGACTTTCGAATGTCGCACTCGGAAATGATGCCCTCTATCGAAATAGTGTCTGATCTGGTTCTACAGCAGTGGGATATCAGTCCCTCTTTAATATCGTGACGTCTTCTTCTGCATTTCCGAATACAGCACTCGGATACCAGGCGCTCTATGGATGAGATAGCTCAGGAACATGATCGACCAATACTGCATATAGCAATGTGGCTATAGGATATAAATCTATGTATGGTACCGTGAGTACTCCATCGACTGCTCGCGATAATGTCGCAGTTGGAACGAATAGTCTCTCGAAGATCACGAGTGGATATTCGAATGTCGCGATAGGAGCGGATGCTCTCTCCTCCAGTACTTCATGATATGATAATACTGCTATCGGTATGAGCTCTCTCTCCACTAATACGACATGAGTATCTAATACCGCAAATGGAGTATATGCACTCTACAATAATATCACTGGAGGCTTCAATACTGCAAATGGCAGAGCCGCTCTCTTCTCTAATACTACTGGAAACAGCAATACAGCAAATGGTATGCAATCCCTCTTTCTTAATACTACTGGATACAATAATACAGCAAATGGTTCAAGCTCTCTCCAGTCTAATACCACTTGATACTGGAATACCGCAAATGGTATGCAATCCCTCGTCTCCAATACGACTGGATACTACAATACAGCAGATGGTGTACTCTCTCTCCAATCTAATACCACTGGAACCTGAAACACCGCTATCTGATATAATGCGAATGTCTCTCTAGGAAATCTTACCAATGCTACTGCGATCGGTGCGAATGCGACTGCGTGAGCGAGTAATACCCTCATCCTCTGAAGTGGCGCCAATGTCGGTATCGGGACGGCGAGTCCCTCAGCGAAACTCCACGTACAAAATGCTGGCGAGCTTATATCTGTATTCACGAACACAAATGCGAGTACGGATCCAACTTGGAACGTGTCAATCGGTAATGGTGGCCAATTTGCACAGGGGTACTTTACTATCGGAGTTGGGGCAACCCCCTCCGTAGCCACACATAGTTTAAGATTGACATCAGATGGAGGAGCTACTTTCCGTGCATATGCTTCCGCTCCATCCTTTCGGTCACTTATAAATGGAGTAGGAGACTCGCAAATAATGGGATGGACAAATACAGGAGGTAACTTTAACGGGTATTTGTCTCTCGGTGCAGTACATACGAATACATGAACAACAGGTTCAGATACCCGTATTTATATGGGGACAAATACTGCCTCTAAAGTAGATATACGAGATTGGTCAGATAACGTCAAGATGACAGTACTACAAAATGGGAATGCGGGGATCGGTACATCTGCTCCAACTGCTAAGCTCGATGTGAATGGTGATGTCAAGATAGGAAATAATCTTGTCTTGAGCTGAGGATCCACTTCGTCAATCCTCTGACATCCAGCGTGATTCTTATCACTTGGATTGCAAGGGGGGTCTAAATTATTGACGATTAATTCTTCTGGAAATGTCTGAGTAGGTCCACTTAATCCAAGTGCAGACTTCGAAATATCGGATGTTGCTGAAGCAAAACTCAGACTCAACTCAGGAAATGCTTCCATATGGGATATCTCTACTAATTTTGGTGTAAACAATAACCTTGTAGTAACTCCATTTAGTGGATCATGAAATGTGGTCTTTTCCGGAACGAATATCGGTATCGGTACGATCAGTCCATGAGCAAAACTCGATGTAAATGGTACTGCAACCGTTCGAGGGGATCTCACAGTACAAGGAAAGATCATCGCAGATACTCTCGTGAATCGTACGGTAACGAATATAACAATATCAGGATCACTCCTTCCAGATAGTGGAGCTCCAGCCGTGTATCGTGATATCTGAACGAATACTCTGCCATGGAATAATGCCTACCTCGGTGGTCAGATCAAGATAGCATGAGGTTCTCCATGAGCAGGAAAAGTTCTCACATCTGATGCTACAGGTCTTGCAACTTGGGGACAAAATGGTAATTTTGGTAATGTATTTTCACATGGTACTAACTTCGATTGTAATACCGCACCTACTATGGCTTGATGGAATTTTGTTCAGTGAAGTGCGAATTGCCCCAATCCTATATCAAGCCAATGGTATCGGGCGAATATCTCCCTCGGTTCTGAGTATCCACTCCGAGGTGCAGGAGGCTATAGTCTCGAGATCGCATTCCCTAGGAACAATCAAGCTGCAGCAGGTGTATGGATGCGAAATGTAGAAGGTGGAGTTATAAGCGGGTGGACACAAGTATGATGAAGTGTAGGATGGTCTCTCTCAGGAAATACAGCAACCAATCCAACTAGTAACTTTATCGGTACGACGGATGCACAGGATCTGGTACTTAGGACCAATAATGGAGAAAAACTCAGAATACTTGCTACAGCAAATACGAACGGACAAATATTAACTCTCACTTGAGGCGATGCATTGATCAATGGTGTGACGGTGGGTCGAGGAATGGGGCAAATACAAAACAATACTGCACTCGGTTATCAAGTTCTCAATGCCAATACAACAGGTGTAAATAATACTGCCAATGGAGCCTATACTCTCAATGCGAACACGACTGGGGATTATAATACCGCAAATGGAGCTTCTGCTCTCTACTCCAATACTACAGGAGGCTATAATACCGCTAATGGAGGATCATCACTTGGGGCGAATACCACGGGAAACAGCAACACCGCAAATGGATACGCTGCTCTCTACTCTAACACCACGGGATTCTCCAACACCGCAAATGGAGTCAGTGCTCTTAGCTCCAACACCACGGGAAACAACAACACCGCAAATGGAGTCAGTGCTCTCCGCTATAATACTACGGGAATCAATAATACCGCAAATGGACTCAATGCTCTCATCGCTAACAATACGGGAAACGGCAACACCGCAATTGGGACTGAAGCCCTCTATACTGCTACCTGAGTCTCCTTCCAGACAGCAGTCGGATATCAGGCACTCAGAAACAATACTACGGGAACTACGAATGTGGCTTATGGAAACCAGTCTCTATTTTCGAATAGTACCGGTTCCAGCAATGTAGCCCTCTGAAATGCTACTCTCTATAATAATAATGGAGTTGGAAATACAGCCGTAGGAAGTAGTGCTTTATATCGAAATTCTGGACCTGGATGAAGTATACCTATTCTAAATCCATTGAGAGATGAACTTTCTTCTTATAACGTAGCTCTGTGAGCAAATTCTCTTTTCTTTAGTCTCACTTGATCTTATAACATAGCTCTTTGATACCAAGCACTTGAAAGAAATATTTCTGGGTCTTGAAATGTGGCGATAGGTACAAGGGCCCTTCAATGATATAATGGTAGTTACAATACGGCAATCTGACACCTCGCAACTACGAGCGTGGCTAATCTCACGAATGCGACCGCCATCGGGTACCTTGCGACAGTCTCTGCTTCGAACTCCCTCGTCCTCGGAAGTGGAGCGAATGTCGGTATCGGTACGTCGTCTCCAGTTGTACCACTTGAGGTACAAAGAGTAAATGATGGTGGAAGTATCTTCAGAATTGGGTCACAGCCAGGACTCTACTACTTTGACTTTTCGAGAAATAATGGGGATGGATGACTGTATATACAAGGAAATCAATCAGGATTCAATAATATTATCCTTGCGCCAACAGGTGGGAATGTAGGAATAGGTAGTTCTTCTCCATGAGCAAAACTCGAAGTCGCAGGACAAGTAAAGATAACTGGAGGTTCTCCATGAGCAGGTAAGGCTCTCATCTCAGATGCTACAGGTCTCGCAAGCTGGGGAACTCCGATCAATTGTACAGCATCTGGAGTTGGGACAAATAATATCTGTTATGGAACACTCTCCCTTCAAAACAATACTACAGGTAGTAATAATGTCGCATATGGAAATGAAGCACTCAAAAGCAATAATGGTGGTAATGCAAATGTCTCACTCGGATATGGTTCCATGTTCTATAATACTACAGGAAATAGTAATGTGGGAATCGGTGTGTATGCTCTCAATAGTAATACTACTGGTACAGCAAATATCGGTATCGGTTCAGACACTCTCGTAAATGCAAATGCGAACTATAATATAGCTATGGGAACATCGTCACAGAAAGAAAATAGATCATGAGATAGCAATACAGCAATAGGCGCAGAGGCACTCAGATTTAATTTTACTGGATCCTTTAATTCAGCATTTGGAAATAGCGCTGCTTCGCAGATGCAGTCTACAGAAAGTTCATTTGTATGAGGAAATAATGCCTTTGGAGCCTATTCTCTCGTATGATGAAGCAGTACTGGTAGCCTCAATACTGGATATTCCAATTCAGCATTTGGTAATCGTGCGATGTATGGTACAGTGGGTACTCCATCTACTGGATTCCAAAATTCAGGGTTTGGTAACGCTTCACTTCAGACTGTGACAAGTGGGTCAAATAATGTCGGTATCTGATACTGAGCAGGAAATGGACTCACTTCAGGATCAAATAATATTTTCATCGGTGCGAATATCGCTCCAGTATCAAATACGGCATCAAATCAGCTCTCTATAGGAAACTGGATCTATGGGAATAATGGGAATATCGGTATCGGGGTAAACCCTGTGATTTGACATAAATTAGAGGTAGCATGAAGTGTGTATACACAAGGTTCAGTGATGGTTTCGGGATGAACGATATGATTGCCACCAAATGCAGGTACAAATGCTGTACTTGCATGATGATTCTGATGAACTAATGTTGGAAAGCTTTATATTGGTGATGGTAGCGGGTGGCAGTTTCATATTACAAAACGATTAGCAAATGTAGATTCTCATCTTGTAACATTTCAAGATGACGGTAAGGTGGGTATCGGTACTTCCACTCCATCTGAGGCCCTCACCGTCTCTGGTAATGTCCTTGCCAATGCATTCCTCTATACTTCTGATATCCGACTCAAGAAAGATATCGCAAGTATCGAAAATGCTGATGATATCCTGACGAAACTTCAGGGAGTACGATTTGTCTGGAAAGCTGATGGTCGTGCGGATATAGGATTCATCGCTCAAGAAGTAGAGAAAGTCCTTCCAGAGCTCGTCCATACAGACAGTACTGGTATGAAGAGTGTCGAGTATGGAAATATCATCCCAGTTCTCGTCGAAGGATATAAGTCAGAAAAATCTCGTGCAGACGTGCTCGAAAAACGCCTCGAATCTCTTGAAAGACGTCTCGATCAACTAGAATCTTCTAAATAAATATCATGAAAAATAACCTTATTCTTATAGTATTGCTCTCGTTTGGCATATATTTATCTGTATATGCTTGATGAGCTGGAAACTGGGTAGGTACTCTTTTTCTATCTTATCCGACAGATAATGGATCTATAAATTATTATAGACCGCGGACTTTCACATGAACATTTCCATGACAAAGCTCATATGATGGCTGGAGAAACTTTTGATCAGAAACATTTGATGTATTTACTCCAGAATATTGTAAAAAAATTATCGTAACGGCATTAACTGGATCTTATGATATGTTTATCCCTACGAGAACAGCCCTGGAATGGAATAGTTTTAAAAACTCAGGGCATCCAAGGATTACTATAAATAGCTGTATTTCAGGTGCATGATGTGATATAAATAGTTGAGATGTTTGCGCAGATACTTGTGCACCATGAAATTACTGTACATGATATTTCCCTACTACTTATCCAAACGAATGTGCTGCCATACGCTCAGGAGGATATAACATAGTGTTATGAGCTTGTGGCTGATGATGATCTATTTTATAATAAAACCTCCCTATTTGAACCGCACCCCATTTCGTAGAATCGAAATAAAATCCCTTTTGGACTAAACTATATGTTTTTGTTTGGAAATTTCAAGAAGATGATTCCTGTACTCAACAGGGGTCATCTTTTTTCTTTCCCACTG